>NZ_JAUBPS010000147.1:0-2546 GCF_036700865.1 Microcoleus sp. S13C4 | reverse complement strand
GACTTGCATGTGTTAAGCAGACCGCCAGCGTTCATCCTGAGCCAGGATCAAACTCTCCGTGTTGGATTGTTTTTTTTTTGCTACAATCAAGTTCTTTCCACTCAACACAAAGGCTGGTTTTTTTCCCTTGACATTTTTCTCGTTGTTTGCGATATTGAGTATTAGCTTTCGCCTTGACTCTCAATCTTGATTTTTTGACGAGGTTAATAGTGCTTTAAGCTTTCAAACTATTCTTTTTTCTAGGTTCAGCGCCTTGGGGGCATCGCTTCAAGCTGCCCTTTTTTCGACGTTTATCAACTATAGCGTTCTTACTCTGGTGGTGTTAGTAGAGGGAACCGAATCTTTTTGTAGTAATTTCTCTACTTGTCTATTTCTACTAGCTGCAATATTGCATTGAGTTCAAGCTGAGAGAGCGGTCAATCTAATGTAGCAACGAAGACTGTATGGAGGCGACCCGGCGATCGCTCTTTCCTTGCATCTGGGCTGTTTCATGAATCGAGTACATATGCCCAGTCGCTGAATCTTCGGGCTGCTTTGTTGCGGGTGCAGCTTCGTTTAAGTTTTTTAAGATGTGTGGTATTTGGCATGAATGTGGCTGATTCCGTTGTCACAACCCCTATCTGACTCCTCGCCTGAAGAAATTCCCGAGTGGTGACGAGCAATTTTAGATTTTAGATTTTAGATTTTAGATTTTAGATTTTAGATTTTAGATTTTAGATTTTAGATTTTAGATTTTAGATTTGGGATGCAAGGGTGAAAGTCACGCATCAAGAGCATCGAATGCCGATCACTTTCTTTCCCAAGGCAGAAGCCCTAACCCCTAAATTTGTTACAATTCTCGATCGTGTGGAGCGGGTGCATCTCCAAAACCTGCTTTTAGGAGAACTTTTGACAATGTGGCTAAAATTTGGTGTTGCTCTCAGCGGCGAACTGACGAGCATTGATGAGGTTGTGCGCGGAAAAACTCAGCTAACTTGCCTCTACTGCGGTGGCGGATTGACAGCGAAAAAGGGCTCGGTGAAAGAACATCACTTCGCGCACACTGAGGAAACTTGCAAGCCCGTGTCACAGCGGATTAAAACCAAAGCTTTCCCATCGCTGCCCCTCTACGACAAGTTTAGTATCCAACTTAAGGGTGAGGAATTGTGCGATTCGTTGAAACGTGAATCACGGTAATCAGTCCGTACATAACGTTTCCAGCCACAAGGCTGAACTCTCGGTCTGATAAGGGTGTAAGTCCCTTCTACCAGACTCAGGTATGACTCCTTATCTGCCCACACCGACCAAGCTCGATTCTTGGAGAGTGAAGCTGGGAACAGGACGCAATCAGACATCTTGTGTGGGGTGACACTGGCGTTAATGGGGAGTTCCAACGGTGAAACAGAGCCTAGAAAAGTAACTTACACCCAAGCGGGACACAGACCATTAATCCCGACTTTACTGGAGTTCATTCCCGCCGAATTTTAGTTCCAATATCGGCAAGAGTCCAGGGAATCCAGAAGTTAAATTGGCTCCACCTAAAGGAACAATCAATCACGCCCGAGGGAACGAAGAAAAACGAACTGAGGGTCAAGGGGAAGTCGAACTCCAAGTAGGCTAGACGAGCAGCGGAACTCCCTTAGTTCGGGTAGGACAGACCGTAATTGGTCTGAGGTGTTCAGAGAACATAAGTTGGAGCAGAGTATGATTAGACACGGCAGCAATGTTAGTGAATCTTGGAAAACGTTACCTTGGAAGAAATTCCGAAGGGACTTATTCCGCCTACAAAAACGAGTGTTTAAAGCGATTCAGGTTGGAGACAAGCAGAAAGCGAAGTCCCTTCAAAAGCTAATTCTGAAATCTCGGGCTGCAAGAATGTTGGCGATACGTCAAGTAACTCAACTAAACGCTGGCAAAAAGACTGCGGGAATAGATGGGAAAGCCTCACTCACATTTGAGGAAAGGTTTGCCCTGAGTGAAGAACTCAGAGCCAAAAGTAACAACTGGAAACATCAGAAATTACGTTCAATACCAATCCCTAAAAAGGATGGGAGTACCCGCCTCCTTAAGATACCAACTATCGCCGATAGAGCGTGGCAATGCCTCGCAAAATACGCGCTAGAGCCAGCACACGAAGCAACCTTTCACGCTCGCAGTTATGGATTCAGAACAGGGAGGTCAGCGCAGGACGCCCAGAAATTCCTCTTTCTAAATCTAAACTCAAAAGCCCACGGAATAGAAAAACGAGTTATCGAACTCGATATCGAAAAATGCTTCGACAGGATAAGCCACACCAGCATAATGGAACGACTCATCGCCCCAAAAGGCATTAAGACCGGAATATTCCGCTGTCTAAAAGCAGGAGTCAATCCAGAATTTCCAGAACAAGGAACCCCACAAGGGGGCGTGGTAAGTCCATTACTAGCCAATATCGCTCTCAATGGGATTGAGGAAATACATCAATCAGTCCGTTACGCGGATGACATGGTGAGCGCGACACGATGTCGCATGTTGTGAGTGAGGAGGTGACTTCTCTAGGTTAGTGTCCAAACCTATCCTCAATCTCC
>NZ_JAUBPS010000080.1:0-25620 GCF_036700865.1 Microcoleus sp. S13C4 | reverse complement strand
GCTGGCATTTATAATTATGAACTTTCTTTAAAGACTAAATTAGAGATCGCCTGAGACTTTCGCAAGAGGTCTAATGATTATTGGATACTTGATGTTAACACGCGGCAAGTTTATGTTTTTCACGAACCGGGCGAGGAAAACTACCGACAAGAAACAGTATTTAATGAAGATGGAATTTTCTCAATGCTGGCTTTTCCAGAAATAGAAGTTCAGATTTCGCAACTATTTCCTTAAGTAGGGGCAGGTTTTACTAAGAATAATTGCCTAAGACCAATAATCTCGTAAACCTGCCCCCACCCACCTATCAATTACCAATTACCCAATTATAAATTACCAAATCTTTAGGGTCGTCCCGATCGCTACAAAAAAGTGAGTATTTGGGTCTAGCGCGAGTTATACTCCTACTACAAAGCCCCCACCTGCAAAATAACCCCGAAATCAAAGTTTATGAGCAACACTTCCCCGCCTCCAGCAGCCGCCAACAATCCCGCAACACAAAAACTCAGCCTCTCAACAAAATTAGCTTACGGTGCCGGCGACCTCGGCCCCGCAATTACCGCGAATGTGTTGGCATTTTACCTGCTAGTTTTCTTTACCAATGTCGCTGGTTTACCTGCTGGCTTAGCCAGCAATATTTTGGTGATCGGCAAGGTTTGGGATGCGATAAATGATCCGATAGTGGGGGTTTTGAGCGATCGCACTTCTCACCCTTGGGGCCGCCGATATCCTTGGATAATATATGGTGGCATTCCCTTCGGCATATTCTTCTTATTGCAGTGGATTGTACCTAGCACGGATCACACAGTGTTATTTTGGTACTATGTTGCGATCAGCATTTTGTTCAACACCGCTTACACGGCTGTGAATCTTCCCTACACTGCCCTGACTCCAGAACTTACTCAAGACTACAACGAACGCACTAGCCTTAATAGTTTTCGATTTGCTTTCTCCATTGGCGGCAGCATCTTTTCATTAATCTTAGCTCTAATTATCTTTGCTGTATTTGAAAAGAACCCGAATCAACAATATTTAGTATTAGGTGCAATCTGTGCAGTTATCTCTGTCTTGCCTTTGTATTGGTGCGTTTTGGGAACTCGCAAGCACGTCGCCGCCCAACTCTTAGAAAACGCAGACCTAGATAATTCTACATCCTTGCCGCTGAAAGAACAGTTGCAGATTGCATTTAGCAATCGCCCTTTTTTGTACGTCATTGGAATTTATCTCTTTTCTTGGCTGGGAGTGCAGTTGACTGCTACTATTATTCCCTACTTTGTTGTTAACTGGATGCAACAGCCACAGTACGTTTTTAGCTTGGTTGCGATCGCAGTTCAAGGCACTGCATTAATCATGCTATTTGTTTGGAGTAAAGTCAGCGAGAGATACGGCAAAAAAGCCGTATATTTTATGGGCATGAGTTTGTGGATTATTGCCCAAGCTGGACTGTTTTTCCTCCAACCAGGACAAGTATTGCAGATGTACCTATTAGCAGTCATGGCAGGTGTCGGAGTTTCCACCGCTTATCTAATACCTTGGTCGATGATACCGGATGTGATCGAACTCGACGAACTTCAGACGGGAGAAAGACGCGAAGGCATTTTCTATTCGTTTATGGTACTGCTACAAAAAATTGGATTGGCAGTGGGTTTGTGGTTGGTAGGGCAAGCATTAGAAAGAGCTGGATTTCTATCTACAGTTCCTGGACAGCCGGCACCCGTACAGCCAGATTCTGCGCTCTTTGCCATTCGAGTTGCGATCGGCCCGCTGCCCACAATTGCTTTAATTGCTGGCATGATACTTACATATTTTTATCCTATAACCCGTGAAGTTCATGCAGAAATCTTGTTAAAAGTTCGAGAAAAAAAAGCACAAAATCAGTAAGCGCTAATAAAGAGTAGTTGGTAATTAGTAAAATCAAAAAACAACAACTACCGATAGCTAATCCGAGCGAGATCAATAGCAATCCTCCCCTCCTGCGCGAACTCTTTTTTTTGTTTGACAATGTATCATCTTCTTATTGCATCGGTTAATTCCCAAAAAAGCCCGTGGCGCGTTTACCGAAAGGATTGCTATAACTTGCTCGGAGGGCGAATCAAAGCGATAGTTTTAGTAATAGCCCCGGAACGCAGAAACCTAGTTTTTTTACGAAAATACATAAATCGCGTAGCGCCATCCGCCCCGATAGAAAGACCCACAAGGATTGAGTTGTTGGAGATGTCGATCGAGCTTGAGAACACAAATTATTAAATTTTATGTTGCTAGGGCAGTATAGAGAATAGTTTGTGATATAATTGCCACGATAATTAAGTCTATATACTTAATTAGTCCTCCAGCTCCTCAAAAAGTTTATAATTAAAAGAAGAAACAGATTTTTCTCGGAAATTGATTCGATTAGTGGCCGTTCCCAAAAATCTGCTGAATGTGGCTAATTATATCTACATGGGAAATGCAAAACTTTTTAGCCGGTCAGTTAGCGCGTAAGTTAACAAGTGCTTCTGCAGTGGACTGCGAACCAAAAAAAGGCATAGAGGACAAACCAATACCAGCGCAAGTGGCGGCTGAGGTGTTACGGTGAATTGTAAAAGTTTGGTAAAGTTATTGAACCCTCTGTCGCGAAGCTGAGCAACACCTGAAAAAATTTGCTTCGTCGCCCGGAAACCCTAAATACAAGCACAACGCAACAGACTCAAATGCAGTCTGATCTAACTCTCCAGCAGTTGTAAAAGAACTTTTGCCATCGGCATAGCATAGGCACTTAATTATTTTTGTATACTATGTGAAAGTAGTGAGAACTATTAGAAGGAAGTGGGCTCGACCAACCAATAATTTCGTGTGATATCCTTAATCCAATGCTCAAAGTATCAACCCGAAGGCTTGCAGAACAAAGCTGATTTTACCCACAAAATATCCGAGAGGTCAACATGGAAAGAGAACAGGACGCTCATATCGTACCCATTAGCAGCCAGAGCAGACAGGTGCAGCAATTTTCCGTTGACGAGGGAGAAGAGTTAAGCGCGCAGCCTCAGAAAGGATTGAATCTAAAGCCGTTGTTGAGGACTTTTCAGCGACAAGCCCTAATCATTATTGGGATTATAGCTCTAGTAGGCGGTGGAGTTGTTTATCAGATCAAGGGAGGGAAGAAAACATATCAAGGCGATTTTCGGATGCTAGTGGAACCCGTGACAACGGAGGCAAGAATTGCTGATCCCGCTGCCCTAGCCAATCGCGGCGAGGGGGGGGGAGTGCCTAATCGAGATTTTTTTAGTTTGGACTACGCAACTCAACTTGAAATTCTCAAGGGTCCTCAGATGCTTTCTGCTATTGCCAAACCAGTCCAAAAACGATATCCAAAAGTTACCGAGGAAATTCTTGAAAAAGGATTAGTCGTTTTGCGGATGGGAGAAAATGAGCTGACGCTGACTAAAATTTTGCAAGTTCGCTTCATGGGGGATGAGCCTGAATTAGTTGAGTTCGTTTTAGAAGAAACTAAAAAGAAATATTTAAAGTACAGTCTTGATGAACGCAAGACTCGGATTGGTGAAGGTGTTAAATTTATTGAAGACCAGCTTCCGGGACTCAATAAGCGCGTAAATACGCTGAAGTCGGAGTTACAGGTGATACAGCAGCAGCAAAATATTACCGACCCTAAAGAACAAGGCGGGCAATTGATCGCGCAAGTTCGTAGCGTAGAGACTTTAGAGTTAGAAACTCAAAGGCTACTGCAAGAACAGAAAACGCTGTATGCTAACTTGCAAAAACAATTAGATTTTACACCAAATGAAGCTATTGCCGCTTCAGCTTTAAGCGAAGAACCTCAATATAAAGAGTTGCTGACCAAGGTAAAGGAAGTAGAAGGTCAGATTGCTGTAGAAACAGCTCGTTTTAAATCTGCTAACCCTATAGTGGAAGCTTTAGAGCGCAAGCGGGCAAATTTAGTAGCTTTGCTCAACCAGCAAACTGATCGAATTTTGGGGCAAAATTTAGTAGGAACCCAAGCAAATTCTAAAGTTCAAAATTTTCAAAATTCGATTCGCATAGGCTTGATTAAACAATTGGTTGATACTGCAAACCAAGTTGAAGTCTTAGAAGCTCGCAGGCAGGCGATCGGTCAAACTAAAAACAATTTGCTCCGAGAAGCGCGAGAATTTCCCAGTATAGCCCGCCGCTACAACGAACTGCAACAGCAATTAGACATCGCCGCCCGCACCCGCGATCAACTTTTAAGCCAGCGGGAAAATCTCCGCGTCCAGGCAGCTCAAAGCCAAGTACCTTGGGAAATAATTTCTGAACCAGGCATACCCCGAGATGCTAAGGGCAAGCTGATTCCAGTTGCAACGAAAGCTAAAAACAAATTGGTGATGGCAGTTGTTGGGGCGCTAGTTTTGGGTCTGGGAGCTGCTATCCTCATTGAAAAGTTCCGTAATATTTTCTACTGTGCTGATGACGTTAAAGATGCGGTTGAAGCGCCTTTATTGGGAGCAATTCCTCTTGACAAAAATGCTAAAATTTTTCCGCCTTCTATTGCTAATGCCTATGCTTATCTTGAAGGAAAAGAGGGTAATAAGAAAAATGCTGCGGAATTTATAGAAGCTTTTGACTCTCTTTATACTAATATCCGCTTTCTTTCTTCAAATCGAACGATTAGCTCTTTGGCAGTTGGTTCGGCTACAGTTGGCGAAGGCAAATCTACCGTTGCTTTAAACTTAGCTCACGTGGCAGCGCTGGCGGGTCAGCGAGTGCTGTTAGTAGACGCGAATTTGCATTCGCCCAGCCTGCACTTGCTTTTGGAACTGCCTAATGTCAAGGGATTGAGCAACTTGCTCGACAATAACAACGAACCCCATGAAATTATCCAACGATCGCATCTAGCAGATAATCTTTTTGTATTAACTGCCGGTCTCCCAGATCCTGGTACTGCCAGACGGCTGGCATCATCTCAGATGCAGTATTTAATGGAAGAACTTCAGGCAAAATTTGACTTAGTTATCTACGATACGCCGCCGCTGGCGGACAGTAAAGATACGAATTTTTTAGCGGCGCGCACCGATGGCATACTGATGGTTGTAGCACTTCACCAAGTCCCCTTTTCTGTAGTCAAAAAAGTTTTCAGTCAATTAGAAAATTTTGGCATACCATGCTTGGGCACAGTTGCGAATCATGCCTCTAAACGCAAGAAGTATCCAGCATCTAGATCATCAGTTGTTGAAGATAAAAATGAATATTTGAATTTGGCACCAGCACCGTCTCGTATCCGCAAACTAGCTCCTAAAAAAGAGTGACACCCAAAAAAGCTGACACCCAAAAAATGGATACAAGCCCCTGACAGGAGTCATGGAACTCCAAAAATTTTAGACTCTTGTTCAAGCTCCCAGATTTGTCTGTGGAGTAAATCGAAAATCTAAAATCTTTCGACTGAGCGCGACTTGACGCTCGCGCTCGCCGAACCTTTTAGGCCGAAGTCTAAGATTTAAAATCGAAAATCTAAAATTGACTGATGGCGGACTAATTTCCATCCGGGTGGGTAGGAAATGTGACGATAAAATTAGTCCAGCCATTCCTGCTTTCAACCTCAATTTTTCCCTGCAACTGTTCGACAAGTTTTTGAACCAAAGCTAAACCCAAACCTGTACCTCCTTGTTTCCAAGGATCGGCGTTGGGAACTCGATAAAATTTCTCAAAAATTCGAGGCAATTCCTCTATGGAAATCGACGATTGATTGCTGAGTGTAAATTTGATTTCTGAAGCCACAGCACTTGCTTGTCGCGAATTTGTCCTTTGTCCTCCTTGTTCGCCATCTCCGTTTTTGCACTCAACTTTCAGAAAAATTTCACCGTCATTGGCCGTATATTTGCAGGCATTGTTGAGGAGTTCGGCTAAAATTCGTCCCAAACTAGCGCGGTTGGAACTGATCGTGGGGAGGTGGCGATCGCACTCTACTCGCAAATCTTGGTGGCGGTCGTGGGCCCGGGTGTAAAACGGGTCGATAATAGTAGGCAGCCAGACTTCTAAGTTTACTGGTTCGAGGTCGATCGGACAAGTTGCGGCTTCGAGTCGCTGCAAATCTAGCAAAGCATTAATCAAATCTGTTTCTCTAGTACATTCTGTTTCTAAAATTTCTAGATAAATCTGGCGTCGATCTGGTGTGGTAGAAATTCTCAACATATGAATAGCCATTTTTATATTAGCTAAAGGCGTCCGCAGTTCGTGAGAAACTGTGCTGAGAAATTCATCTTTGAGGACGTTTAAATGCTGGAGTTCGTGAACTTTTTGCTGCAATTCGGCGGTGCGTTCTTGGACTTGGCGTTCCAGGTCGGTGTTGAGATTTTGGACTTGCTGATAGAGTTGGGCTTGCTGAATGGCGATCGCGATTTGAGTTGCCAGTTGCAGCAGCAAATCCACTTCCGAAGGCTGCCACTGCCGGGATTGGGAACACTGATGGACACACATCATCCCCCACAAATTGCCGTCTTGCAAAATTGGTACAATCAAATAAGCTTTGATTTGCGCTTGCTGGAACCGGGCATATTTTTCGGCGCTCAAACAGGCTTGGTCGATGTCCGGAACCGCATAAATTTCCTGTTCTATCACGGAAGTAGATTCTTGCCAAATATTATCCGGCATGATTTCTCCCAAGATTGAAGACCAATTTTCGGCAACGGATTCTGCCACTACAATGCCGTAATTGCTGGACTCTAAATGCAGGATTGCTACTCGGTCAGCTTGCAAAACTTGGCGGACTTCATCGACGCTGGCGTTGAGAATTTCTTCGAGGTTTAAGGATTGGTGAATCCGCAAGGAAATGTGAGTTAACAGCCGATCGCGCTGCAATTGTTCATGGAGTTTTGCAGTCCGTTCCCGCACCTGCTGTTCTAGTTTGGCGTTGCGGCTTTGCAACAGTTCCACTTTTTCGGCTTGCAGTTGATAAACCGACTGCTGCAACTGTTTGACAACTCGGTACATTTCGGTGGGGTCGAGGACTCTGAGCAAGCTGGTCTGAGTAATAATTCCCAACAGTTCTCCGCGTCCCCCGCACACGACCAACCGCTGCACTTGTTGCTGCTCCATTTCTTTGTGCGCCGTCCATAGGGAATCGGAAGGTTGAAGAAATTGCAGGGGAGTTCTCATGACTTTTTGAGCTGGGGTTTGCTCGAAATTTAGTTCGAGAAACTGTGCCTGCACAAGGTCATATTCGGTAATAATTCCCAGGGGTTGGTGAAAGGAATAGTGAAAAATGGAGGTATAGTCATCTTTGGGCTTCTCCATTGTTAATTCTTTGTTTTTTGTAATCACTACGCAACTGACTTGATGCTCTGACATCAGTTCGGTTATGGTCAGCAACGAGGCGGTGTGGGGCGCTGTAATTGGCGTAGTCATTAATTCTGCTACCCGCCGCAATTTAAGAATGTTGGAAGGCTGCAATACTTGGCGAATTCTTTCCCGCGTCAGCACTCCTACCAAGTGGCGAAATTGATTGACTATCGGCAAATAGCGAATCTTGTGCTGGCGAAATAAGGATAAAGCGGTAAACACGTCTTGGTCATCGGATTCTGTGAGGGAGACCGACACCGGGGACATCACTTCGGAAATTGGTATTTTGTGCAGGGCTACTTTATGCTGAGTGTCTATTTTGCCAGAAGCTATCAGCCTCACAAGGTCGGCGGGAGTTAATATGCCGATTAACAGTCCGCGGCTGGGGTTGTCGGATAAGTTGCCTGTGGTAATAGTCTGCTGGTTCTCCACAACGAACACGCAGCGGGCCCGCACCTTTTCCGGCGCGGATGTTTCGGTCATCGCCCCCCGGTCTGAGGGTACAGGTGTTTTGACTAGGGGACAACTGTTTTGCAACTGACTCATCAGGGCGATCGCAACTGCTAAGGAAGTTTCTGGCCCGGCAGTTAGGGGGTACCGGTCGATCGCTTGTTCTAAGGCTGAGGAGTACAAGGGCGGGTGGTAAAAGGGCATAGTTGATTGCAGGTTGTCAGAGGGCGGCTAACTATCGGGCAAAGCCTTGGGGAACGGCAGAAACACCTCGCCTGTGCTTGGGATTTAAATAATAGACTTTGGAATTTATTATTTCCCACGCAATCTCAGCTTTAGATTAATGGTGTCACTAATTCGCCATCTCACCGATCTCAAATCCTTGGGCGGTTTTTACTGCCTCCTTTTCTCCTGAGACTCCCCTATAATCAAAATAACCCGAATGTAAAGTTTTACTACAAGATTTATCCATAATGACAACTTTAAGCTTAGAGCAAATTGCGGCCAAGTTAGAAAGCGAAAATTCAGCCGATCGAATGGTGGCTTTGGCCAACTTGCGGAATGTGCCTGCTGCAGAGGCGGTGCCTTTGATTAAAAAGGTGTTGAACGACGAAAGTTTGCAAGTGCGATCGATGGCTGTGTTTGCTCTCGGGGTCAAACCCACGGCAGAGTGCTATCCCATTCTAGTCAAATTGCTAGAAACTGACCCGGATTACGGCATTCGCGCTGACGCTGCGGGTGCTTTGGGCTATCTAGAAGATATCCGAGCCTTTGATGCTTTGGTGCGGGCTTTTTACGAAGATACTCAATGGCTGGTGCGCTTCAGTGCTGCTGTTTCTCTAGGAAATCTCAAAGATCCCCGGGCCCGCGATGTGCTGCTGAAAGCTCTCGACAGCGAGCAAGTGGTGATCCAGCAGGCGGCAATTTCGGCTTTGGGGGAAATTAAGGAAATTGGGGCGATCGATCGCATCCTCAATTTTGCTCAGTCGGAAGATTGGCTGATCCGCCAGAGGCTGGCTGAAGCTTTGGGCAATTTGCCGAGTGTTAAGAGCGTTTCTGCTTTAAAATACTTAGAAAAAGACAGAAATTCTCAAGTATCTCAAGCGGCAACAATTTCTCTCGATCGCCTGTCAAAAGCAGAAGTGTAAAAATTTGTAGAGGCGGGTTTATTAAAATCTGTAATTTAACCAGTAGAATCAGATCGACCCGCCCCGACTGGGATGTTTCAAAAAAGTTATTGTTTTGGGAGAGGGAGTTAAATGCCCTACAGTCAATTTAGCGTCGAACAAATTAAGACAAATTTCGGCATCGCCTTTTCGAGCAAGATGGGATTGTTTGCCGACATTCCCGAAATAGTACCCAGCAGTTTTTTGCAAGAAACTTTGCAATTCAATCTGCCTTTAGCACTAGAAATTAATTCCGAGAAAGCTCGCTCCGAGCTAATTGTCGCTCCAATATTAGTTGAAATAAAAAAACGGCTACCGGAACGGATGAGTTTATTTTCAGGGCGAGAATTCAATGTAGACGCTGCTAGGGGTTTGAGCGGTTATTGCGATTTTCTAATTAGCAGATCGCCGGAACAGCTAGTCATTGAATCCCCTGTTATCGCCTTGGTTGAAGCCAAAAATGACAACATCCAATCCGGCTTAGGACAGTGCATGGCAGAAACGATCGCAGCACAAATATTTAACCAGCGTCAAGAAAATGACATTCAGACAATTTATGGAGTGATCACAACTGGGAGTATTTGGAAATTCTTCAAACTAGAAGGAAGTGCGATAGAGATTGACACCAGCGAATATTTTATTAATAATGTTGGTAAAATTCTCGGTATCTTAATAAATTTTATAGAGTCTTGAGTGAAACCAGAAGGTATTATTTAACCTGCTGCGTGCAAATCGCAAGTTAAAATAGTTGTTGATCTCGTTTAACCAAAGCCAGCCATGAATCAAGCACCCAATCCTTTTAACTCAAATCCCTCCAATCCGCTAGACCCCTTGGAGCAAGAACTGGACGAGCAAGGTGAAGGTTTGCCAAGACAGTACCACCCCGCCACTAAAAAAACTCTGCAAAAAGTCTTTATCATTCTCGTAGTTGTTGGGGCAATCATTGGGGGAATTCTATCTATAGGGGTGATTTCGCTGATGCACAAAGCCGGACTGACAGATGTGCCGGCGCGGGTACAGACTCCGAAGTGAATGGGTGGGGTGAGCGTACCGTCCGCGATGATCGCCGATCCTTAATTATAGTATCCTTCACTCTCGCTGCCATGTTGCGCGAAATTAAGACGCGATCGCTCGCCTTCCAAAGAAATCTTAATATTTTCATTATTTTATTTGAGGCAAGTGTGTCTCTACAATCAAATTCGGTGATGTAGGGGCCCCGGCAAAAAACTGTTTCAAATAAAACACACTTATTCTGACTAATAGAATGTTACTTATTGCGCTATTTATCGCCACGTTTTTTTTAGCATACTGCAATGGTGCTAATGATAATTTTAAAGGCGTGGCAACACTGTTTGGCAGTCAGACGACGAACTATAAAACAGCAATTAGTTGGGCAACTATCACAACTTTTGCAGGTTCAATATTTTCTATTTTTTTAGCAGAAACGCTGGTAAAAAGCTTTTCGGGAAAAGGGCTAGTGCCCGACGAGATCGCCAATGGCACAGATTTTCATTTGGCAGTCGCGATCGCTGCGGGTTTAACCGTTATTCTTGCTACCTTAACTGGATTCCCTATTTCCACAACTCACGGTCTTACAGGTGCCCTTGTCGGTGCAGGTTTAGGAGCAATTGCTACTGAAGTTAATTTTTCAGCATTGCAGAAAACTTTTTTAATGCCTTTGTTGCTGAGTCCCGTGATTGCGATTCCATTAGCAGCTTTAATTTATGGGATGTCTCGCTACCTGCGAGTTTATCTAGGAATTCAGAAAGAATGGTGTATTTGCGCTGGTCAAATTCAACAGATTATTCCTATTCCCCAGCCCGATGCCACTAACATACTGAAGTGCATCACGACCGCTGATGTCGCGGTCGATTCTCTAGAAAAATGCACGCAAAGGTACCAGGGAAATTTCTTACAAATTCCCAGCCAAAAGTTAGTGGATGTTTGCCATTTTATGAGTGCGGGAATCGTCAGTTTTGCCAGAGGATTGAACGATACTCCGAAAATTGTTTCGCTCATGTTAGTCGGTCAATCAATATCAGTTCAGTGGGGAAGTTTAGCAGTAGCTTTGGGAATGGCGATGGGCGGTTTGTTGAATGCTCGAAAAGTTGCCGAAACAATGAGCAAAAAGCTGACTGCAATGAATACGGGTCAAGGGCTGGTGGCAAACTTAGTGACGGGATTTTTAGTTATTTTTGCCAGTCGTTATGGGCTTCCCGTGTCTACTACCCATGTTTCGGTAGGTTCAATCTTTGGTGTAGGATTGATTTCAAAAAAAGCTAATGTGCGCGTTTTCTATCAGATTCTACTATCATGGATTTTGACCTTGCCAATTGCTGCGGCAATCAGCGGCTGTGCTTACTGGGTGTTGCATCGGTAAGAGAATTAATCGTTAGTCCTAGAAGATAAAGAGTTCGCAGTTGATTTGGGATTGCCATCAAAGGATAACCTTACCAAATCTAACGGTAAAAACCAGAAATCGCGCCGGGAGTTTTTGAGTAAAAATTTAAGGGTAATTTATGGTTAAAAATTCTCCGATCGCGCCGCCTGTTGCAGATAAATTGATCGCTGCTGGCTTTCACGCACTTTCCGACCCCCTGCGGCTTCAGATTTTGGAGTTGCTGCGGGAACAGGAGTTGTGCGTGTGCGATTTGTGCGATCGACTTTCTGTTCCTCAGTCTAAACTCTCTTTTCACCTCAAAGCCTTGAAGGATGCAGCTTTAGTCCGCAGCCGCCAAGAAGGCCGCTGGATCTACTACAGCCTCAATTTGACGCAGTTTGTCGCCCTCGAACAGTACCTCGCCGAATACCGCCGTTTCAGCCAGATCCTGCCGGCGCGGCCCTGTTCGGACGCGGGTTAACCCATCAACATTTCTTAATAACTCAAATACTGATACGGTTGTTTTTATGATTGACATATCAAATTTTATTGATATGATATAAACGAACCAATTAGTTGAGAGCGATGGATGCAACAATTCATCGGTTAGCTTGTGCTCGCCCCGATTGCAGGCGAGAGGCGATCGCCGAATTTCTAGGTACATTTATTTTGGTTTTTGCAGGGACGGGCGCGGTGATGGTTAACAAAACTAGCGCTGGTTCCGTAACTCATTTAGGCGTCAGTTTTGTATTTGGTGCAGTAGTATGTGCCATGATTTACGCGATCGGACATATCAGCGGTGCACACTTGAATCCGGCCGTAACTTTAGGGTTTTGGGCGAGCGGTTTTTTCCCAAAATACAAAGTTTTGCCTTACGTTTTAGCGCAGTGTGCGGGTGCAATTGCAGCTTCTCAACTGCTGCTAATTACTTTAGGTGAAGTAGCCCATCTCGGTGCAACTATCCCTCTCAATGGTCACTGGTTGCAGTCTCTAATTTTAGAAACAGTTTTGACCTTTATCTTAATGTTTGTTATCCTCGGTTCTGGACTAGATAGACGCGCTCACATCGGCTTTGCCGGGATAGCAATTGGGTTAACTGTAGGGTTAGAAGCTGCATTTATGGGGCCGATAACCGGAGCGAGTATGAACCCGGCACGCTCTCTCGGGCCGGCTTTAATTGGCGGCATTTGGGAGCACCATTGGGTTTATTGGGTGGCTCCGATCTGGGGAGCACAATTAGCAGTCGCAGTTTATCGGGAACTGTCTAACGGATTTCGGGATTTTAATTGAAAGTATCATGACAAGTTTTACGCACAAACCGAGAATTTTGTTTCTATACGGCTCTTTAAGAGAGCGTTCTTACAGCCGCTTGTTGGCGGAAGAATCGGCGAGAATTATTGAGGGTTTCGGTGCCGAAGTTCGATTTTTCAATCCTCTTGAATTGCCGATTTACGGCAGCGTTCCCGATACTCATCCGAAGGTTCAAGAATTGCGGGAACTGAGTCTTTGGTCGGAGGGTCAAGTCTGGTCGAGTCCAGAAATGCACGGCAATATTACCGGCATTATGAAAAATCAAATTGACTGGATTCCTTTAAGCATTGGGGCTGTCAGACCGACTCAAGGCCGAACTTTGGCGGTGATGCAAGTTAGCGGTGGTTCGCAATCTTTTAATGCTGTCAATACTTTGAGAATTTTGGGCCGCTGGATGCGGATGTTTACGATTCCGAATCAGTCTTCGGTAGCGAAAGCTTATCAGGAGTTTAATGAAGATGGGACGATGAAGGATTCGCCTTTTCGCGATCGCGCGATCGACGTGATGGAGGAACTGTACAAGTTTACCTTGCTGTTGCGGGAGCAAACCGACTATTTGACCGATCGCTACAGCGAACGCAAGGAACAAGCAGCTAAAGAGGCGATCGCACTAGCAAATCGCGCCCTTGAATTACCGGGCGCTTAGAAAACGCCGGAACCCCGACAACAACCAATAACCAAGAACTCACAACCAACACAAACCATGAAAAAAGTAATGTTTGTTTGCAAAAGAAACTCCTGCCGATCGCAAATGGCAGAAGGATTCGCTAAAACCATCGGAGCCGGCAAGATTGGAGTCACCAGTTCCGGGTTAGAATCAAGCAGAGTTCATCCGACAGCAATTCAAGTCATGTCAGAAATCGGCATTGACATCACAGATCAAACATCAAACCCCTTAAGCGAATTCAATGCAGAAGACTACGATGCAGTAATTTCTCTCTGCGGCTGCGGCGTGAATTTACCCGAAGCGTGGGTATTGCGAGAAGTGTTTGAAGATTGGCAACTCGACGATCCTGACGGACAACCCATCGAAACTTTTCACCGCGTTCGAGATGAAATTAAAGCACGAGTTGAAACATTAGTTGACTCTCTCAAGTAAGATTAAGTAGACGGGCGGGCAGGATGCCCACCCCACAAGAAAATTAACTTTTGTGGAACAGGCCGAAAAGCCTGTTGTTAAGAATGGTGCAAGATGTGATTTTCAATTAACTTTGTTGTCAATCATTCAAATTAGTCGCTGTCGCATCCAAAGAATTAGTGCTAAATTATGAGAGGCGTTCCGCCGGAACGCCTCTACATTCGTTGCGAGCAAAGACCAAAAGGTTAGCACATGATTCAGACAGCAGTCACGCCTTTCAAAAACAAACTAAACTCAGCTTTAACTAAAAAGCAGATTACTGTTTTACAAATTAATCTCGGCAAACGCTGCAACCTCGCTTGCACTCACTGCCACGTAGAAGCTAGCCCGAAACGAACAGAAGAACTTTCCCCGGAAATTTGCGACCAATTAATTGAAATCATTCGTCGCTTTCCTCAAATTCAAACTGTTGACCTCACCGGCGGTGCTCCCGAAATGCTTTACGGTTTTAAACCGCTAGCGGAAGCTGCCAGGGCGGCAGGTAAAGAGGTAATTGTTCGTTCTAATTTGACGATTTACTTTGAAAAAGGTTTTGAAGATATTCCCGAATATTGCGCGCAGCACCAACTCAGAATTGTGGCCTCGCTTCCCTGCTACCAAGCTGACAATGTGGACAAAATGCGCGGCAACGGTGTTTTTGACAGTTCGATTCGGGCGCTGCAAAAGCTAAATCAGTTGGGATACGGAAAAAACCCAAATTTAACTCTGGATTTGGTGTACAATCCACAAGTGCCGACAACAGACAAGTTTTCGCTAACACCGGAACAAGGCAAGTTAGAGCAAGATTACAAGGTTTATTTAGCAGAACATTTTGGGATTGGTTTTAATCAATTGTTCGCGATTACTAATTTGCCGGTGGGACGGACTAAGTTTCATCTGGAACATAAGAAACTGCACAAGCCTTATCTGGGGTTTTTGGAGGATAATTTTAATCCCGGTACTCTGGAACATTTAATGTGCCGTAACGAATTGTCGATCGACTATTTGGGCAATGTCTACGACTGCGACTTTAACCAGATGGAAAATCTGCCGGCGAAAACTGGCAGCGGCGAAAAGATAACTGCTGCTAAATTGCTCGAATCTGGCAGTTTAGATGTGATTCAAGAGGTGCAAACTGCTGCTTATTGTTATGGCTGTACGGCGGGTTGCGGTTCTAGCTGCGGCGGTACTTTGATTTGAGAAGGAAGAAGGAAGAAGGAAGAAGGAAGAAGGAAGAAGGAAGAAACTATGTTCTTGGGCCCGATTCCCGATTCCCGATTCCCGATTCCCCATGCTTTTGGGCCAAATGCCCCATGCCCATATTATTGAGAGTGGAGAGTTGAGGTAATGAATGATTCGCGATCGCCCGATGAAAATCCGCGGCCATCAAACAGGTGGAAGCTGATTTTAGGGATTGGTTTAGCTGTGGCTTTGATTGCAGCGACCCAGTTTTTCAACTTTCAAGGAATTCTGAAAAATGCGCTGGAGTCGATCGCGAGTCTCGGCCCTTGGGGCCCGGCAGCTTTTATTTTAATTTACATTGTAGCAACGATTCTCTTTATCCCCGGTTCTTTGCTGACTCTCGGTTCTGGCGTTTTGTTCGGAGTCGTTGGCGGTTCGCTTTGTGTTTCCATCGGCTCGGTTTTAGGCGCAACTTGCGCTTTTTTGGTAGGGCGGTATTTAACTCGCGACTGGGTTTCCAAGCAGATAGAGGACAATCAAAAATTTAAGGCGATCGATGCAGCAGTTGCCTCTGAAGGATGGAAAATAGTGCTGCTGACGCGGCTTTCTCCAATTTTTCCGTTTAATTTGCTTAACTATGCTTTTGGAGTCACGCAGGTATCTCTAAAAGACTATTTTTTTGCATCTTGGATCGGCATGATTCCCGGAACAGTCATGTATGTTTATATCGGTTCCCTGGCCGGGAGTTTGGCTGCACTCGGATCTAGCGGGCGATCGCGCACTCCTGCTGAGTGGGCTCTCTACGGCATTGGTTTGCTAGCAACGATCGCCCTCACCGTTTATGCAACCCGCTTGGCCAAAAAAGCTTTAGACGAAAAAATTTCCCCTTGAAAGCCAAACACAAATTGGTAAAATTGTCAAGAGAGTTTTGCTCATACATTATAATACATTGCTAATCTAAAAAACTCCGTATTTTCTCTGTGTTATTTACAATTTTTTTGTTATACAAACGAGATAGATATTAAAGATATCGTAAAGCACAAACCTCAAATAGGTAAACCGAAGGTCGAAATATAAAATTGATGCCAAAATAGAAGGCGACACCCCCCACCCGAATAAAAATTGTTTGCAGTCAGGAGTGCAAATCATACCATTTTAGATTTGAGATTAAAGAATTGAAGAATTGGGAATGACTGAGGACTACCAGGGTTTGGATGTTGGCTACAGTTGCATTCTTTTCTTAAAGTGGTCTCACTACTTACCTGATATAAATTCTGCCGAATGACGAAGGACGAATGCCGTTTGATGAATTTGACCCAAAGCATCCCGGATACAAGCCCCCGGATTCATCCGTCCAGAAATAAAAAACCTGTATCCGATGAAACTTGCCCCCCGAATTTATCCGTGGCGTCAATGCTTCAATCTAAAATCTAAAATCTAAAATCTAAAATCGATTGACTCTGAGGGAACATTTGATGATGCAAAACCCAGCAAATCAAGCCAGATCTGTGTCTGCGCCGCCACCACAAACAAAAAAGCTGCGCCGCTTTTGGCAAAACATCAGTAGTTCTGCTCAATCGCGGTGGCAGCAAGCGCACAGTGTTTGGCAGCACAGACGGCAGCGCCGCCATTTGCTGACCCTGCTAATTCTGGCCACCACGGCTTTAACCATTAGCACAACTGCTTGCATCAGCTATTTTTTTGTGCGCGGACTAATCCTCGACAATTTAAAGCAAATAGCACTATTAAAACTAGAAAAAGGTACGGACGAAATCGACCGCTGGCTCAGCAGCCGCAAAGCAGAAATAGAAACTATTGCCTACGATCCTACAGTTCGCACTGTCAATTGGAAATTAGTCGAACCCAGGTTGCAAGGAGAAATATACAGGTTTAAAGAGTATTCCATCCTGTCATTAACTCAACCCGACGGCTCATTTATCAACACTCTGGGCAACCGTGCGAACAGCAAAGACCGCCAACACTTTCAAAAAGCAATGGCCGGGCAGCTCAACGTTTCCGACCCGCTGATCGCCCGCAGTACAAAACTTCCGACGATCATCATTTCAGCTCCTATTTGGGCCTTACCTCCCACTCCCAATAAAGTAATTGGAGTCCTCTCGGGCAGCATTAAATTAGACCGAGTAGCCTCTGTGGCTAACAGCTTGCAATACGGTTCCGACAGTTATGCTTTTGCGCTCAATTCACAAGGAGTACCCATTGTTCATCCCAACACTAACTTAATCGGAAATATCGATCTGCCGGCCCCAAGCTTTTTAAAGTCCCAAGACCCCGCACTCTCCACAATTGCGCGGCAGATGATCGATCACCAGACGAAAATAGAACTGGTCCAAATAGATAACAAATGGGTGTACGTAGCCTACGCTCCCCTCCATGAAGTTAACTGGTCGATGGCTTTAGTAATTCCCCGCGAAAATATTGAATCCCAACTGCAAGCATTAAATTTGCTGACATCGGTGGTCGCCGGACTGCTCGGCCCAGCAATGCTAGCAGCAATATGGCTAATTTATTCCTCCGAAAACAATCGCGCTCAAGCGGAGCGAGAAGCCATGCTCAACCGGATTGCTGGACGCATTCGCGCTTCCCTAGAATTAGACCAAATTGTGCAAAGCACAGTCGAAGAAATAGTAAGTTTGCTGCACCTAGAACGGGCGGCTTTTGGTTGGTACAAACCGCAAGAAAAAATGTTACAAATCCTATGGGAATGTTGCCCATCTGATTGTTCCTCGCCCGCTAAAAACTTTGAGTCTTACTTGGTCGAAAATTTGTCAATACCGAGTGGCCAAGGCGAGCCAATTATTCTTTCGAGGGAGATTTGGGCGGAGGGTGCAGCTCAAGCGAGCGAAATAAAAGCTAATAGCTATTTAGCCGTTCCTGTCCACACTCAAAACCAGCCGCAGGGTTATTTAATTTGCAGCCACGTTAGTCATTGGCTTTGGAGTAGGGAGGAAATCCAACTCTTAAAAGCTGTATCAGACCAATTGGCGATCGCCATTACTCAATCTCACCTTTATAGTCAAACCCAAGACCAAGTAAAACTCCTTAATAGTGCCTTAAATGAACTGAAAAAGACTCAAACTCATTTAGTACAGAGCGAAAAAATGTCATCCCTAGGTCAAATGGTAGCAGGGATAGCGCACGAAATCAACAACCCGGTTAACTTCATTTCGGCTAATTTACCTCACACCAGCAAATATACTAAAGATTTATTAGAATTGGTGAGTTTATACAAAGAAGCATTCCCAGAGGTGCCGCCAGAAATCGCAGATTTTGCCGAAGAAATTGAGTTAGAATTTATCGAGGAAGATTTGCCGCATATATTGGATTCTATGAAAATAGGAACCGAACGCATTCGCAGCATCGTTCTTTCTTTGCGTAACTTTTCTCGCCTCGATGAATCTGACAAAAAGCAGGCGGATATTCACGAAGGTATAGAAAATACCTTGCTGTTGCTCTCCAACCGCATCAAAAATAGAATTTATATAGTCAAGAAATACGGCAAAGTGCCTTCAGTCGAATGCTATCCGTCTCAGCTCAATCAAGTGTTTATGAACTTGCTGAGCAATGCGATCGATGCCTTGAACGAGATCGATCGCCTGGATAAAATCATTACAATTTCCACGGGAGTAGTTCGAGAACATGGCGCAAAATTTCTGAAAGTGGCGATCACCGACAACGGCCCCGGCATTCCCGACAGCGTTAAAGAACAAATTTTTAACCCATTTTTTACTACTAAAGAGGTGGGCAAAGGCACGGGTTTGGGGTTAGCAATTAGCTACAAAATTGTAGTGGATGGACACGGCGGCAGCATCACAATTTCTCAACCTCCGGGCGGAGGCACGGAATTTTTGGTAAAAATTCCTATTAGTAACGGGAAGTAAGACTATTTTAGATTTTAGATTTTAGATTTTAAGTTTGGGAATGCCTGGGACTACAAGGTTTTGGATATTATCGATAGTTACATTATTTTTGGAAACTGGTATCAGGAGGAAGTGGGAATGGAAGCCCACGCAGTTTGTAACCGAGGTAAGGGATAGAGGTTCGAGGGAAGAGGTTCGAGGGGACAAAAAGTTTTAATTAATGCTAAGTTGACTGCCGTTGGCTAAAATTAGAAGAGTTTTTGTTAAAGGTGTTTTATGGCTGTTGGCAAGGATACAATTTTCGAGCGCTTTTTGTCGCCCCTGATTCGACTGGCGATCGACGAAGAAGCACTGAAACGACTCTACGAAGGTATCGACTGGGAAACAGCGGGCGATCGCTACCGACAACCCGACTTAGTTTATCCCGAATATTACACCAGCCAAAACTTTCACGGCATTAAACGCGGCTACCTCAACCCCAGTGCCGCGGTTTCCTACGATCCAATCACGCAATATGTTTTGCCTCCCCACGAAACAGTCGTCAGACAAGGCTTAATTGATGCTGTGCGGGTGAAACCGCGTCGAATCATCGATTTGGGATGCGGCACCGGTTCGACAACGCTCATGCTCAAGCAAGCCTTTCCCGAAGCGGAAGTTGTCGGCCTGGACTTGTCGCCTTATATGCTGGTAGTTGCCGAAATGAAAGCGCAAAAAGCAGGCTTAAATATCCAATGGTTGCACGGAAATGCCGAAAGCGTTGCTTTTGCCGATGCTAGCTTTGATTTAGTGGCAGCTTCCTTGCTGTTTCACGAGACGCCACCTGCTGTATCGCGGGCAATTTTGCGAGAAAGCTTCCGACTGCTGAAGGTTGGGGGACAAGTGGCAATTTTGGATGGAAATCAAAAAACTTTGCGGCAGACAGAGTGGCTGGCTGATATCTTTGAGGAGCCTTATATTAAGTCTTACGCTGCTGGCAGCCTCGATGCTTGGGCGGGGGCGGCTGGATTCGCGGCGGTGCAAACTCACGAACACTGGTGGGTGAATCAGGTGACGCAGGGCGTGAAACCTTTGCCTGGGGAAGATTTGGAACAGGCAAAGGTGGCGAGGGGGTGGAATTTGGGCGATCGAACTCCTGATTTTGATGGCGATTTACCAGGCATTCCGGCTCCTGCTTGATTTACCGAATCACTCCCGACTAAAATAACCACCGACTCGAAGTCGGGGCTACACAAACAAAGTCCGCCTTCGCGGACTGAATAATAACTAATAACTAATAACTAATAACTCATAACTCATAACTCATAACTCATAACTAATGACCCTAAAAGCAGTTTTATTTGATTTTAATGGCGTGATTGTTAATGATGAGCCAATTCACGAGAAAATAATCGATCAATTGATGCTCGATGAAAATCTCCACCTCAAACGTGGGGAGTTTCGAGAAGTTTGTTTGGGAAAAAGCGATCGCGCTTGCATTACCGAACTACTCAAGCGCCGAGGACGATATCTAACAGAAACATACCTCGATCGACTGCTGCGGAGCAAGGCCGAAGCTTATAAAGCTCAAATAGATACTTTGGAGAAACTGCCGATTTATCCCGGTTTGGCAGAATTTATTGACAAAATTCGGGTCGCAGGACTGAAAATGGCCGTAGTTAGCGGGGCAATGCGATCGGATATAGAATTGGTATTAGATCGGGCCGGTTTGGCAGCAAACTTTGAGTTAATTGTCGCAGGCGACGACTTGAGGGCGAGCAAACCAGCACCCGACGGCTATCTATTGGCTGTGGAACTTCTCAACCAGAAATATCCTGACTTTAAGCTGCAACCGATCGAGTGTTTGGCGCTAGAAGATACTTTTGCGGGGATTGAAGCGGCGAAAAAAGCGGGGATTCAGGTTGCGGGTGTGACTCACACTTACCCGTTTCACATGATCCAGCGCCAAGCTAATTGGACGGTGGACTATTTTGCTGATTTAGAGTTGGATAGAGTGGCGGCACTTTGCTCGATCGCCCCCACTGAGCTGGCTGCGGAAAACACTTGACCTTTTTAGCAGTTACGTGCTAGTGTAAGTGACGGTCTGCGAACGTGAGAGCCAGCAAGACCTGTAAGCCTTTTAGATTCGGCAATCCGGCATCTAAAATGCTAAATTAAAACTCAATCAGGGGAATTAGCTCAGTTGGTAGAGCGCTGCGATCGCACCGCAGAGGCCAGCGGTTCGAGTCCGCTATTCTCCATAAATCAGGGGCATTTCTACAGGTGACGATCGTACTCAAAGCGAAGTGCGATCGTCACCTGTTTTGATAGTCGCCTATTTGGTGCGATCGACCCGGTTGCTGCCTAAGTTTTAGCATCAATAACCTGTGGAGAGCGAGAAACCCGCTTTCTATTTTGTGCGATCGACGCGGTTGCTGCCTAACTGGTAGCATCAATAAGATAATTTATGTAAAGAAACCGAGTTTCTAATTACACACTAATTGCTGAAAAGACGTATTTTGGTGTCTAAATCCGGTTTCCCAAAAAAATCCGGTAAGGCCGTGATCCCAACCCTGATGTCATTACTCAATCTAAAATCTAACAAGGTATCAGCCCGGTTTCTGCCGCAGTTGCCCTCAATCCCCACAAAACCTTCATTTTGTCAAAAAAAATAAGTTTTGTAGCTAAAAATACAACAGTCTGCTGAAGCGAGTCTTAATATCAAGTCGCTATGTGTTATTATTCTCAATCATCTGACTCATCTATTCAAGAGTAACAAGAAAAAATGACAAAGCGATTCGATCGGCGGAAATTTATTTTATACAGTTCTGCTACCCTAACATCAAGTTTATTTCTCAAAGCTTGTAGAACTCCAACTCCAACAGCAACTCCCGCAGGTTCTCCCACATCAACAGGAACTACACCAGCAGCAAGCAGTGGAAACACGATCAAAGTAGGAATTTTGCATTCCTTGAGCGGCACGATGTCAATCAGTGAAAAAAGCGTTGTCGATGCCGAACAATTAGCAATAGAAGAAATTAATAAAGCTGGGGGTGTCCTCGGAAAACAAATCGAAGCAATAGTAGAAGATGGCAACTCAGACTGGCCGACTTTTGCCGAAAAAGCCAAAAAATTGATCGACCAAGATAAAGTTGTCACCGTCTTCGGTTGCTGGACTTCCGCCAGTCGCAAAGCAGTATTGCCAGTATTTGAAGAAAAAAATCATATGCTCTGGTACCCCGTACAATACGAGGGTCAAGAGTGTTCCAAGAACATCTTTTATACCGGGGCGGCGCCGAACCAGCAAATCGAACCAGCAGTTGACTGGCTGCTAGAAAATAAAGGCAAAAAATTCTTCTTGGTTGGGTCTGACTACGTTTTCCCGCGCACGGCCAATACCATTATCAAGGCACAGCTTGCAGCCAAAGGTGGCGAATTAGTTGGAGAAGATTATATTCCTTTGGGCGGGACAGAAGTCACGCCAATTATTAGTAAAATTAAGGAAGCTTTGCCCGACGGGGGCGTCATTTTCAATTCCCTCAACGGCGACAGCAACGTAGCATTTTTCAAACAGTTGCAGGGTGCAGGTTTGGGCCCGGACAAATATCCGTCAATGTCTGTCAGTATTGCAGAAGAAGAAGTAAAGGCGATCGGCGTAGAATATCTTAAAGGTCATTACGCCGCCTGGAATTACTTCATGACTGTGGAATCTCCGGCAAATACAAAATTTGTGGAAGCTTTCAAGGCAAAATACGGCAAAGATAGAGTGACAAATGACCCGATGGAAGCAGCTTATATCATGGTTTACCTGTGGAAGCAAGCTGTCGAGAAAGCAGGGACAGCCGATGATTTGGAAAAAGTGCGGGCAGCAGCTTTGGGCCAAACATTTGACGCGCCAGAGGGCAAAGTTACGATGGAAAACAACCACCACATCTCTAAATTTGTGCGGTTGGGCGAAGTGAGAGAAGACGGCTTGTTTAATATCGCTTTTGCTACACCAGAAGCCGTGAAGCCGGTTCCTTGGAATCAGTTTGTCCCTGAAACAAAAGGCTTTGCTTGCGATTGGTCAGACCCCGCAAAAGGTGGCAAATTCAAAGCTTGATAAGTAGGTAATACCAATTTTGTTAACGTTAGCAACGTATCTTCGATCCCCCCTAGCCCGCTTTAATAAGGGGGGACAAGAGCGTTCTTGCGTCACCCCCTACTCCCCTTAATAAGAGGGAACTGGACTCTTCAAAGTCCCCCTTCTTAAGGGGGATTTAGGGGGATCTAGACTCGGTTACAAGCGAAATATACAGAGGGTTTTAGTTCTAAGTTGACACCAATCGGATAAAACCAGCCCCTAATTATCCGCGAAGAAAGTTAACAGACTTGATGCAGGAGTAACCAAAGTGGCGATATTAGATGGTTTATTTAATGGTATTAGCATCGGCGCAGTTTTACTAATTGCCGCCCTGGGACTAGCGATTATTTTCGGGCTGATGGGCGTGATTAATATGGCTCATGGCGAGTTGATGATGCTGGGGGCTTATACAACTTTCGTGGTGCAAAATGTCTTCAAAGGTATCGGAGGATTTGCTTTTGAAACCTATATTTTATTTGCGATTCCCTTAGCTTTTTTAGTAGCTGCACTGGTAGGATTAATTCTCGAACGCGGAGTGATTCGCTATCTTTACGGGCGGCCGCTAGAAACTCTGCTGGCAACTTGGGGCGTAAGTTTAATTTTACAGCAGTTTGTCCGCAGCGTCAGTTGGGTGCTGGTAATTGGGCTTGCGGTGTTTTGTTTGCTGTTTTTTGGCGGTTTGCGAGTGCTCAAGCAGCGATCGGATTTCGATCGCATTCGCAGCAAAATTATTGCCATAATTTTACCTTTATCTTTGGGTATTTCCTGGGCAGTGAGCGCCTTTTTAGGGCAAACTTACAAACTGGCAGTAACTCAACCTTGGTTTGGCGCTCAAAATGTGGACGTAACTGCACCGAAATGGTTGCGGGGCGGCATACCGCTGGGCAATTTTCAGTTGCCCTATGCCCGAATTTTTATTATTGTGCTGACAGGAATTTGTTTGGCGGGCATTTACCTATTTTTGCAAAAGTCTGTGTGGGGACTTCGCATTCGCGCTGTGACGCAAAATCGCAGCATGAGCGCGTGTTTGGGAATTCCTACTGAACAAGTAGACGCGCTGACTTTTGCTTTGGGTTCGGGACTCGCAGGTGTCGCTGGGTGCGCGATTAGTTTGATAGGTTCGGTAGGGTCAAATACCGGACAAAATTATATAGTCGATACCTTTATGGTGGTGGTTGTGGGCGGTGTCGGCAAGATTGTGGGGAGTGTAGTTGCTGCGATCGCGATCGGCACTGCAAATTATTTGATCGGTTCGGGAACCTTAGCAATAATGTTCGCTCCTGTCAAGCCTTTAGCCGACTTCTTCACATTTTTCGCCACAACCAGCATGGCAAAAGTAATGGTATTCGCCTTAATTATGGCTTTTCTGCAAGTGAAGCCGGGAGGGATTTTCCCGCAAAAAGGGCGGACGGTAGAAAATTAAAAATTACAACGGCGAGGGTAGCGAAAAATGCAGAAAAAACATCAAAAAGCCTGGCTAAAAGAAGCGGCAATTGTCAGCGCGCTCGCCCTCACATTCATCTTACTCATCCCAGGAATACTCCCCGACGTTCGGCTCAATCAATTGGGGCGATTTTTAGCACTAGCAATTGCAGCCCTCGGCATAGACTTGATTTGGGGATACACCGGTTTGCTTAGTTTAGGGCATGGGGTGTTTTTTGCGATCGGCGGCTACGCTTTGGCCATGCACCTAAAACTGCAAATTCCCCCAACCGCCAGCAGTCAATTGCCAGAATTTATGAACCTCTACGGCGTTACCGAACTCCCCTGGTTTTGGCAACCATTTTATTCATTTCCCTTCTCAGCAGCAGCAGTAATTCTCATCCCCGCCATCTTGGGCGCACTTTTAGGTTATTTAGTATTCCGCAATCGAATTAGAGGCGTTTACTTTTCAATTCTCACCCAAGCAGCAACCATTGTATTTTTCAACTTCTTTAACGGCCAGCAAAAACTGATTAACGGAACCAATGGACTCACCGACTTTAAAACCCTGTTCGGAGCCACAGTAAATAGCCGAGATACTCAATATATTTTCTACATTCTCACCATACTATTTCTAGCAGCAACTTATGCCCTCTGCCGCTGGCTGACAAGCGGGCGTTTCGGCCGCCTGCTAGTAGCCATTCGCGACGACGAAGTGCGCCTGCGTTTCTCAGGTTACAATCCCACAGGATACAAAGTTTTAGTCTTTGCAATTTCCGCCGGTTTAGCCGGGATTGCAGGCGCATTATTTACCGTACAAACCGGAATCATTTCGCCAAAAGCAATGGATATTGCTTTTTCCATTGAAATGGTAATCTGGGTCGCAGTGGGAGGTCGCGCCACATTATCAGGAGCAATATTAGGAGCACTGCTAGTCAACTTTGGCAAAAGTTTCTTGAGCGAACAATTCCCCGAAGTGTGGCTGTTTTTCCAAGGCGCGCTATTCCTAATAGTAGTCACAGTGCTGCCCGACGGCTTAGTCGGATGGCTGCAACATCAAGGTTTCGACCAAATCCGCATCCTGTTCAGAAGACCGAGGTACGCCTCTACTTACCCCAGCCTGGAACAAGACCCCGAAGTGCAGCTCGAAAAAGAAGAACTTGAACATTGAGTGCAAAAATATCGTGTAATTTATAAGTAGGTGGACATAAATCAATTTCACTTGCAAGAGACCAGGGTAAGCTCATCTAATTTGGTATAAATTGTACTTGACTTTAAGGGCAAGATATGAAGGAGTATCCAGTCAATAA
>NZ_JAUBPS010000146.1:0-2571 GCF_036700865.1 Microcoleus sp. S13C4 | reverse complement strand
TTAATAATTAAGTGGGGTCGTAAAATCAAAAATAAGGGCAATGCGTGTATCACAGTTTAAATGTGCAACAGCTTACCTCCATCCCAGAGGATCTCGGGCAACTGTCGAATCTGACACGGCTTAACCTCATGGGCAATCGGATTACAGTAATCCCAGAGGATCTCGGCAAACTGTCGAATCTGACACAGCTTGACCTCATGAGCAATCAGATTACCCAAATCCCAGAGGCGCTCGGCAAACTGTCGAATCTGACACAGCTTGACCTCATGAGCAATCAGATTACCCAAATCCCAGAGGCGCTCGGCAAACTGTCGAATCTGACACAGCTTCACCTCAGTGACAATCAGATTACCTCCATCCCAGAGGATCTCGGGCAACTGTCGAATCTGACACAGCTTGACCTCATGAGCAATCAGATTACCTCCATCCCAGAGGATCTCGGGCAACTGTCGAATCTGACAAAGCTTTACCTCAGTAACAATCAGATTACCTCCATCCCAGAGGCGCTCGGCAAACTGTCGAATCTGACAGAGCTTAAGCTCTGGAAAAATCAGATTACCTCCATCCCAGAGGCGCTCGGCAAACTGTCGAATCTGAAAGAGCTTAACCTCTGGGACAATCAGATTACCTCCATCCCAGAGGCGCTCGGCAAACTGTCGAATCTGACAGAACTTGACCTTAGTAAAAATCAGATTGAAAAGATTCCTGAATGCTTAGAAACACTAGCAAAACTTGAAACACTCGACCTCCGCCGCAATCCCCTGCCCATTTCTCCAGAAATTCTAGGGCCAGCCAAACTTTACGAAGATCCCGGTACCCCCGAAGCCATCTTCAACTACCTGCGCCAACTCCGCAGCGGCGAAGTTCTCCCCCTCAACGAAGCCAAAGTCCTCCTCGTCGGGCAAGGCAGCGTCGGCAAAACCTCCCTGATCAACCGCCTCATCGACAACAAATACAACCCCAACGAGTCCCAAACCCACGGACTCAACATCAGAGAGTGGAAAATTACAGTCAACACCAAACCCGTCAAACTCAACGTCTGGGACTTCGGCGGACAAGAAATCTACCACGCCACCCACCAATTTTTCCTTACCAAACGCAGCCTCTACCTCCTCGTGTGCAACTGCCGCACCAGCGAAGACGAAAACCGCCTCGAATACTGGCTGAAACTGATCGAAAGCTTCGGCGACGCCTCCCCCGTCATCCTCGTCGGCAACAAGTGCGACGAACAACCCCTGGATCTCAACCGCAAAGCCTTGCGCGACAAATATCCCAACATCAAAGCCATTATCGAAACCTCCTGCGAAAGCGGAACCGGCATCGAGAAACTCCGCAGGGCCATCCACACCGAAATCTCCCAACTCAAAGAAGTCTACGATCTTTTGCCGCTAAGCTGGTTCCAAGTCAAGCAGCGCCTGGAAAACCTCGACAAAGACATCATCAGCATCAGCGAATACGCCACCATCTGCGCCAAAGAAAACATCTTTGAAGAAACCGACCAAACCCAACTGATCGGACTGCTGCACAACCTGGGCATTGTCCTCAACTTCCGCGAACACCCGATCCTGCAAAACACCAACATCCTCAATCCCCACTGGGTGACTGAAGGCATCTATGCCCTCCTCAGCGACGACGAACTCAAAGTCAAAACCAAAGGCATTCTCACCTACGCCGACCTCAGCCGCATCCTCGACTCAAATAAATATCCCAGCCACCGCTACCACTGTCTCACTGGGTTGATGGGCGAATTTGAACTCTGCTTCCCCGTCAGCCATTGTCCCGCGCCGACTTTCCTCATCCCCGGCCTCTTGCCCAAAGAACAACCGGAAAACACCGAACTCGAAGACGAAACGCTGGAATTTCAATATCACTACCGCATCCTCCCCGACAGCATCCTCTCGCGCTTCATCGTCCTCACCCACGAGAAAATCCACAACTGCACCCACTGGCGCACGGGGGTTATGCTGGAGTATAGGGAAGGCGCTGAGGTGTACAACATCGCCCGGATCAAATCTGACCCGGAAGATAAGAAAATCTTTATTGCCGTTAGCGGGCGGGAATCGACGCGGCGTTCTTTCCTCAGCATGATTCGCGATACGTTTACCAAAATCCACAATTCTTTTGCCAATCTGGAAATCAGTCAATGGGTGCCGGTTCCCGATAATCCCGATGCCGATCCGCTGGATTACGAGGAATTGCTAGGGCTGGAGGAGATGGGCGAGACTAAGGTTCGGATCGGCAAACTTAAAAAGAGTTGGGATTTGCTGCCGTTGCTGGATGGGTATGAGTCGATCGAACTTCGGCGCAGAAAGCAAATGGGCGATAAATTTTCGGGAAAAGAAGACGATGATTTTGTAGCTCCTTCCAGTGATCAACAAATTATTTACAATGTCATCCTCGGTGGTAATAAAATGACTCAAGATTCTCCCAAGACCAACCAATTCAACGGCCCGATGTCTGGTGTTATCGGCAGCGACAACGCCGAAGTTAGCAATAAGCTGTTGTGCATTTAAAATGCGTGTTTCAGAGGTTGAAACCCTTTACTGGCTTAGATAGCCTCGAAAATTTAAA
>NZ_JAUBPS010000079.1:0-26697 GCF_036700865.1 Microcoleus sp. S13C4 | reverse complement strand
TTTTTGAGTAACAGCTTGCCGGATATTCAAAGGCAGCTACTTTTGGCTGCAATCATTTTTTAGTCTAAACTACAGTTAATAACGTAAAGTGCGATCGTACCTTTTCATAGCACATTAGCCTACAACTAACAAAAAAGTCATTAATCATCAGCATTACCTAATGACCAATGACCAATGACTAATGACTAATGACCAATGACCAATGACTATCCAATCAAGAAAGTACCGTTACCGTTAGATTCTTGGAAAGTCAAACCCAAGGTTGCTCCTCCTTCAATCACGCCGAGCACATCTCCAAAACGTTGGATTGACAAATTGTTGCCAACCGGAGTCAGGCTGTAGCCGTCGCTTAAAGAATTTCCTTGCAGTTGGATAAAATCGCTTTGTATGTCGAAGTTGCGAATGGTAGCTTGACCGTTACCCAAATACAGCGGTGTCGGGGTGACATTCCCGGCTGTAGCAGGAACTCCGAGTACGAATGTATCAGCTCCCGGACTGCCAATCAGGACATCGAACTCATTGGTGCCAAAGCTTTCGTACTGCCGGTTGCGTTGGGGATCAATACCTACTTCCACTCCAATCAGTTCGGTATTCCCCACACCAACACCAGTGAGAATATCGTTGCTGCTGCTGCCAACAAAAGTTGCGTCGCGGCTTGGCTCGTTTTTCCCGAAATTGAAGTAGTGATCCCGACCAGTGTTTAAGGCTCCAGAGTTTACAAACGGCACAATGTCGGGGTTTTCTTTTAAGTATTCCGGTTCAAAAAATGAAGTTCCAAAACGGCCTTCTTTTGAGCCGAATTGAATGAAATGCTGGTATCCGGATTTGAAAGGTCCATTCGGGCCGATAAACGATCGCAGCTCTGAGTTATTTTTTAAATAAAAATCTTCGTTGTACTCAGGCGATACTTGGGTGCGGCGCTGTCCTTCATCGTAACCGAACTGGATAAAGTGATCGAGGCCACTCGCAAAAGGTGCGTTTGGATTGACTGTGCGGACAAAGGGTGCGAGGTCTGGATTTTTCTCAAGGTAAGTAGCTTCGTCAAAATAACGCGATACTTTAGTTAGGCCGGCGGCTTCACCAAATTTTTGAAAGTGTTCTAGTCCTGATTTGATGACTCCGGCGTCAATGGCTGGTTTGACCCAAGGATATGAGGCGAGGTAGAATTGTTCGTCGAAAATTGCGTAGTTAGCCATGTTATCCCCTTAAGGTTTTGATGAGTTTGAGAGTTTATAGCAATTAGCTTTCCATGAACTCGATCGCCGATCAGGAATTTACAGAAAAAAGACGTTATGAAATGGTTTTAAATTCCTGGTCAAATGTCAATCTTGATGACGCAGCAATTATCCCAAGGCTACATTCTGCTTTCAGAAATTAAGCCTTTTTCCCCTCAGTTAATTGCTCGATCGCCAGTTTGATCAATTCTACAAAACTTGGAACTTTTTTCAGGATTTCTTTCTCAATCGTTGGTTAATTTTTAATTATTTTTATCCAACTCCTTAACCATATACACATAAAAATACTTATGTCAAGTAAATCTTTGTAAATAAAATTTGGAGTATTTGCTCAAGGAATTTATAAAAAAATGTAACTAAAATTTGACCTAAATTTGTCGAATTGTGTCATGTGCAGGCTCAAATCGCCTAATGGCAAGCGTTTTCTGGTAAAAATGCTTATGGGATAAAAAAATTCCCGATTCCCGAAAACAGCATCTTAAAGGAGCCTAACCGGATGTTCACTCACGTCAAGCCCACCATTCGCCACGTCGTGCCGGAAAACTTGCAGGGGCGATCGCTCATGAAGGTGGTCTATGTCGTACTGGAACCGCAGTATCAAAGCGCCCTGTCGGCAGCGGTTCGATCGATAAACAAGAAAAATCCGAATTTGGCAATAGAAATCAGTGGCTACCTGATCGAGGAACTCCGCAGCCCGGAAAATTACGAGGCCTTCAAGCGGGATGTGGCGGATGCCAATGTATTTATTGCTTCTCTAATTTTCATCGAAGATTTGGCAGAAAAAGTGGTAGCGGCGGTGGAACCACTGCGCGACAGCTTGGATGTCGCCGTCGTCTTCCCGTCGATGCCAGGGGTGATGCGACTCAATAAAATGGGCAGTTTCTCGATGGCACAGTTGGGACAAAGCAAAAGTGCGATCGGCGAATTCATGAAAAAACGGAAGGAAAAATCCGGGAGTTCCTTCCAAGACGGAATGCTGAAACTGCTGCAAACTTTGCCGAAAGTGCTGAAATATTTGCCCATCGACAAAGCCCAAGATGCGCGCAACTTCATGCTGAGTTTCCAGTATTGGCTGGGCGGTTCCCAAGAAAACTTGGAAAACTTCTTGCTGATGCTGTCACATAAATATGTGTTCAAAGGCCAGGAACAGCTAACTTTCCAAGAGCCCGTTGTCTACCCGGATATGGGAATTTGGCATCCTTTGGCACCGTCGATGTTTGAGGATGTAAAAGGATATCTCACCTGGTACAACGCCCGCAAAGATATTTCGGCAGACCTCAAAGACCCCCTCGCGCCTTGCATCGGCTTGGTGTTGCAGCGGACTCACTTAGTCACGGGAGATGACGCGCACTACGTAGCAATGGTGCAGGAATTGGAGGCAATGGGGGCGCGGGTGGTGCCGATTTTTGCCGGCGGTTTGGACTTCTCGAAACCAGTCGAAACTTTTTTCTTGGAAGTTGGAACCAAAGGTGTTGCACCGCTGCCGATCGTTGATGCGGTGGTTTCTCTGACTGGTTTTGCGCTGGTGGGCGGCCCGGCAAAACAAGATCACCCGAAGGCGATCGAGACTTTGAAAAAATTAAATTGCCCTTACATGGTGGCTTTGCCGCTGGTTTTCCAAACGACGGAAGAGTGGGAAAATAGCGATTTAGGCTTGCACCCGATTCAAGTTGCTTTGCAAATTGCCATTCCCGAGTTGGATGGCGCGATCGAACCGATTATTTTGTCGGGAAGAGATGGCGCAACTGGCAAGGCGATCGCCCTACAAGACCGGATCGAAGCAATTTCCCAGCGCGCTATGAAGTGGGCAATGCTGCGCCGCAAACCAAAATTAGATAAAAAAGTTGCGATCACAGTTTTCAGTTTCCCGCCGGACAAAGGCAACGTCGGAACAGCCGCTTATTTGGACGTTTTCGGCTCGATTTACCAAGTATTGAAAGCCTTAAAAGGCAACGGTTACGACTTGCCAGAATTGCCGGATTCCGCCGAAAAACTGATGCAAGAAGTCATCCACGACGCAACAGCCCAATACCAAAGCCCCGAATTAAATGTTGCTTACCGGATGTCGGTAGCTGAATACGAAGAATTCACTCCTTACTCGGAACGTTTGCAAGAAAATTGGGGCCCGCCTCCGGGACATTTGAACAGCGACGGACAAAATTTGCTGATTTTCGGCAAACATTTTGGCAATGTGTTTATCGGAGTGCAACCTACTTTTGGATATGAAGGCGATCCGATGCGGTTGTTATTCTCTCGTTCTGCCAGCCCGCACCACGGTTTTGCTGCTTACTATACATATTTGGAGCGCATTTGGGGTGCGGATGCGGTGCTGCACTTTGGCACTCACGGTTCGCTAGAATTCATGCCCGGTAAGCAGATGGGAATGTCTGGGGATTGTTATCCCGACAGTTTGATCGGCAAAATTCCTAACCTCTATTATTACGCCGCCAATAATCCCAGCGAGGCAACAATTGCCAAGCGCCGCAGTTATGCTGAAACAATCAGCTATCTGACTCCTCCGGCTGAAAATGCTGGTTTGTACAAAGGTTTGCAGGAACTCAGCGAGTTAATTGCTTCTTATCAAACTTTGAAAGAGACTGGGCGCGGTGTGCCGATTGTTGATGCGATCGTCGAAAAATGCCGTTTGGTAAATTTGGACAAGGATATCGCCCTACCTCCGGAACAAGAAAGAGGGGTTGCTGCGGGAATGACTGCGGAGGAACGCGACAATTTAGTTGGCTTGGTTTACCGCAAGTTGATGGAGATTGAGTCGCGGTTGTTACCTTGCGGTTTGCACGTTATCGGTAAGCCGCCGACTGCTGAAGAGGCGATCGCAACTTTGGTAAATATCGCCAATTTAGACCGCGAAGAAGACGGGCTGATCAGCTTGCCGCGGATTATTGCTAACAGTCTCGGACGCGATATCGGCGAAATTTACAGCAACAGCGACAAAGGCATTTTAAGTGATGTCGAATTGCTGCAAAACATCACCTTGGCCTGTCGGGATGCCGTTGGCGCTTTGGTGAAGGAACAAACCGATGCTGAGGGTAGAGTTTCCCTTGTTTCTAAGTTGAATTTCTTCAACATGGGCAAGAAAACACCTTGGATTGAAGCCTTGCACGCTGCAGGTTACAAAAAAATCGATCCAGAACCGATTAAACCGCTGTTTGAGTATCTGGAATTCTGCTTGCAGCAAGTTTGTGCCGACAACGAATTAGGCGCTTTGTTGCGCGCGTTAGAAGGCGAGTATGTTCTGCCCGGCCCCGGTGGCGATCCGATTCGCAACCCGGATGTTTTGCCGACTGGCAAGAATATGCACGCTTTAGACCCGCAGTCAATCCCTACAACGGGGGCGGTTAAGTCTGCTAAGCTTGTAGTCGATCGGCTGTTAGAAAGACAGCGCGTTGATAACGGCGGAAATTACCCAGAGACGATCGCCGTTGTGTTGTGGGGAACCGACAACATCAAGACATACGGCGAATCCCTCGCCCAAGTAATGTGGATGGTGGGAGTGAAGCCAGTTCCCGACGCTTTGGGCCGAGTAAACAAACTCGAATTGCTCTCTTTAGAAGAGTTGGGACGCCCTCGGATCGACGTAGTAATTAACTGTTCCGGCGTATTCCGCGACTTGTTCATCAACCAAATGAATTTGTTAGATAAAGCCGTGAAAATGGCAGCGGAAGCCGACGAACCCTTAGAGATGAACTTCGTCCGCAAACACGCGCTGAAGCAAGCGGAAGAAATGGGAATCAACCTGCGACAAGCAGCAACCCGCGTATTTTCCAATGCTTCTGGTTCCTATTCATCTAACGTCAACTTGGCGGTGGAAAACAGCACTTGGGAAAGCGAAGCCGAGTTGCAGGAAATGTACTTAACTCGCAAATCCTTCGCCTTTTCTTCCGACAATCCCGGAACAATGGAACAAGACCGGAAGATTTTTGAATCATCCTTGAAAACTGCGGAAGTCACCTTCCAAAACTTGGATTCTGCGGAGATTTCCCTAACCGACGTGTCGCACTATTTCGACTCCGATCCGACTAAATTGATCGGCAGTTTGCGCGCAGATGGGAAGAAACCGACATCCTTTGTTGCTGATACCACCACAGCGAACGCGCAGGTGCGGACGCTATCAGAAACCGTGCGTTTAGATTCGCGGACTAAGCTGCTGAATCCGAAGTGGTACGAGGGGATGTTGTCGCACGGTTATGAAGGTGTGCGGGAAATTTCTAAGCGTCTGGTGAATACGACTGGATGGAGTGCGACTGCGGGCGCTGTGGATAATTGGGTGTATGAGGATGTCAACACTACGTTTATCCAAGATGAGGAAATGCAGAAGCGTTTGCTTAACTTAAATCCTCATTCATTCCGCAAGATTGTCAGCACTTTGCTTGAGGTGAATGGCCGGGGTTATTGGGAAACTTCGGAGAACAATTTGGATCGTCTGCGTGAGTTGTATCAGGAGGTGGAAGACCGGATTGAGGGAGTAGAATAAACATCCCAATTTCGGACAATCACCTTTAATCTGTAGGGACACAGCATTGCTGTGTCCTTACATTTTTGGGATGGTTTTGGGGTAAAGGTGGTGTTATCTTGGCGCGAAATTACCTCGCCCTCTTGACATTTATTTCGGTTTTCGATCGTTGTGTTGTTCGCGGTAAGCATCAATTATTTCTACAGTACACCCTGCAACCATTGACGCGAATGTCCCGACTATTACACTTTGTTGATAGTAAATCGTCACAACGCCTGCAAAGCAGATAACTGCTATCTTGACCAGTAAAACTTGGGTAGCAAAAAACTGACGGCGTTGAGAGTAGGGAACTCTGACACCATGAGAACGTTTAAGCTGTCGCATATGTTATAATCAGCGTGTGTTTTATTGAATGCAGGCACCAGGTTAGTTAGCGGTGCCTTTTTTCTGGGATCTCCACCGTTGCTTGTGCGCTGTAGCGTCTATCCTCAGAAAACCTTTTTTGCTCTGGTCATCCATCGTGAAACGAACTTATCGGCTTTCAACCAGAAGTAAGACAAAATTAAACCTAAACCTGTGAATAAGGTTATAAAAGATACTTTCCACGGTGGAATTCCTGCCTTGATTAACTGATAATGCTTCTCTTGCAAATCACCCAGCCACTCTTCATGAAGTTGTATGGGGAGGATATTCTCCAGCAATGTAATGAACTGGGTCTTCTTATCTTCCTCTGGAATGGCTAACCCTGTTCTGCTGTAAAGTATTAATAAAAATAGCCAAAGCAATAAGAAGGAGTAACTAAACAACAGATGGATGCCAAAGGGAACTTTGAGGAAAATAACGTCAATCAACAGAATGAATGTACCAGTAATAAAAATGGCAATTATCCCATTTTTTACAAGAATTCTCGCTCGTATATATTCGGTCTCCCGGCCGTTCTTCAGATACAAATGAGCGGTTATCAACCAAAAAAATCCCACTAAAAGTATGACACTGGCAGGAAAAAACAGAACAAGACCCCATATAGTTTTTGCTAGAGTAGGGTTAGAGAAAAGGCAGGCCATACCCAGCGCATCACCAATAATAATGAAGCAAATTATTGAGCTCATTATGATGGCGAATATAGGCAAAAGCAATTTTTTTATGTCTTGGTTTAACCACATTTTATACCCCTCCCCACGCTGGTTCCCATTCTGCCAAATCATCGAGGAATCGCTTTTTTTCTGCCAGAACTTTCACACCTAACCCTGTAATTCTGTAGTACCTCCGCCGTGCATTACCTCTTTCTTCCGGCTTGTCATCACCCCAGCGTGCTTCTAAATAGCCTTTCTCCTCTAGCTTGTGGAGGGTTGGGTACAGGGAACCAAAGCCGAGTTTAATTTTCCCGCCACTCGCCTCCTTCACTGCCTCAATAATCTCCAAGCCGTAACGTTCGCGCTGAAAGACTGATGTGAGTACAGCTTCTTCTTTTGGTGACAAATCAAAAATGCTATCTTGATTCTTTTTCATTATCTCCCATCACTTGATGTTCATCTCATATCTTAAGGTATATCAAACTATTTGATAGTGTCAAGGGGCTCTGAGAACGAGTTTCTGAAGCTAGCGTTGGCTTGTCCGATCGCTTCGATCGCCCAAAGTCAGGATCGGAGGCACATGAGTAGGAAGTGATCGCCCCAGAACTTTCCCCCGATCGAACTTTGGGGAGTATTCTCGAAGGGCGATCGCCTTTGTGCTATATTATAAGTAGATACGTTTTGTATATACAGCCTCATGCAGTTTGAATATGACTATCTCGCGCAAACAACTTGAAGAATTAGAGAATATTCCAGAATCTGCGATCGATACATCTGATATTTCTGAATTAGATGCGAGTTTTTGGTCACAAGCAAAACAGGTAAAACCACTGACCAAACAAGCTATTTCTTTAAGAGTTGATAGCGATGTATTAGATTGGTTTAAAAGCCAAGGAAAAGGCTATCAATCTCTAATGAATGCTGTGCTGCGATCTTATGTTGAATATCACATAAAGAACAATAAGGAAGTATGAAGTAATCATTGACTGGAGTGATGTTATCACCTACGCTTCAAGCTCAGCACGCTGAGAAAAAAGCTCGACAAAACCATCTGCAAACCGACAGTCAGGCAAGTGAGCGAGGGAATAACCAAACGCAGAGTTTTAGAAGGATCGAGAGAACCGAAAGCCGTTTCGCTCCAGATAGTTAATGACAAGAACGAGCCAACTATTCCGATTAATATCAGCGTGACTCCGACAATCAATCCTGTCTCTAGGGTCACATAGCGAAATATTTTGTTGAGTTTAGGGTCTGCGGGCAGGAATTTCTCGCTGATGGCGAAAATCTTGGTGAAAAAAGCGAAAGTTACTGCTTGAAAACCGATGATAATTGCGATCGCACCATACAGCAGCGTGTGTACATCAAAGCTGATACTCCCAATCTTTTGAGTACCGGGCAACAGCCAAATGCTAACAATTAGACCCCAAATCATCAGCGCAGTACCCGGATACAAAAACAGCCACCGAGGACTGTAAAGTAGCAAAAATCGGAGGTGCCGCCAGCCATCTCGCCAAGTTCGCAAGTGCGGCGGCCTGCTGCGGCCGTCGGGAGAAAGTACGGTTGGGATTTCAGTTATCCGCAGCTTGTATACAGAGGCCTTGACCACCATTTCGCTAGCAAATTCCATCCCCGTTGTTTGCAAGTCGAGTTTCAAAATTGAGTCTCTCCTAAAACCCCTGAGTCCGCAGTGAAAATCGCCGACTGGACTTGCAAAAAATAGCCGCCCAACCCACGTCAGCACCGGATTTCCTAAATATTTGTGCAGCGGCGGCATTGCACCCGGTTTGATGCCCCCTTGAAAGCGGTTTCCCATCACTAAGTCGAAACCTTCTCGCAATTTGTTGACAAAAAAGCCGAGGTTGGAAAAATTGTAGCTGTCGTCAGCATCGCCCATGATAATATAAACTCCGCGCGCTGCAATGATGCCTCCCATCAGGGCGCTGCCGTAGCCTTTGGCTGCTACGGGCACGACTCTTGCTCCCATTCTGGTAGCGATATCTTGAGAACCGTCAGTGCTGCCGTTGTCTGCTATGATGACCTCGCCTGCAATATCAAGTTCGCGCAGTGACCTCAGTGCTTTCTGTATGCAGATTTCTAAAGTTTCTGCTTCGTTCAGACAAGGCATGAGTATCGATAGTTCTAGAGTATATTCTCCGCTTGGGTTGGTCTGCTCTGCCATATATTTGTTCCACTCTCGATCGCGCTCAACCATACTTGATTTTCCCGTATCTCTGCTTAAAATATTAGTGGTGAATAAAACCTAACAAAACTTAATTAAATTTTTTCAGGTTTTTGGGAACGGCAATTTTTGATTGTACTATAGGTTAGTAAACTTATGAATAGAAGCGTTTTTTTGTTATTGCTTGCTGCAATATTGTGCGGCGTCGCAGGTCAATTTAGTCTGAAGGCAGGAGCTAAAATATTAGGGCCCATTGGTGCTGCTAATTTAATAGAAAAAATTATAGCAATGGCTACTCAGCCGTTGATAGTAGGTGGTCTTTCTTTGTATGCAATTTCTTCGATCGGGTTTATTGTAGTTTTGTCGCGGGCAAACCTTAGCATAGTCTCGCCCTTACTGTCAATTAGTTACCTGTTTACTGTTTTAGGTGGCAAACTTATATTTCACGAGCCTTTGCCGCCGCTGCGGTTGGTAGGCGTGGGGCTAATTATGACGGGAGTAATTTTTGTACTCAGAGGTCAAGCTGGGGGAGTAACTGGGGGCAACTAGCCATTTTTAAGATTGACGCTTGAGTGCGGAATTGATAACTTAGGTCAAAGGGTGTATTTGAGCCTTCTGTTATAAAATGATGCTGCTATATGTCTAATATTTCTGAGCCTGTGAATCCCAATCAATTATTGAGCGATCGCACCGCAGTTCTTGCTACCATGCACCAAAAAGAACGGGTGATGGCTCCCGTTTTGGAACGAGAATTGGGTGTAAATATCCTAGTACCTGCGGAGCTTTACACTGACACTTTTGGCACCTTCACCAGAGAAGTTAAACGCTTAGGAACACAAATAGAAGCTGCTCGCCATAAAGCACAAAAAGCCCTAGAAATTGCGGGCGAAACTCTTGCCTTTGCCAGCGAAGGTACTTTCGGCCCTCACCCAATGATGCCGTATATTGCAGCTAACAGAGAAATCGTACTTTTATTAGATCGAGCCAACAATCTAGAACTAATCGGCGAATCTTTGTCGGTAGAAACTAACTACAGTCACCAGTTAGTTTCCAGTATAGAAGAAGCAGATGATTTTGCTAAAAAAGCGGGATTTCCCGAGCACGCACAGGTGGTTATAGTTGGCGATGCTGCACTCGGTAACGGCGAAATTGTCAAGGGCATTAGGACAGAAAAACTATTTTTTGACGCGGTGACAGCAGGCTTAAAAAAATCGTCAATCGGCCGAGTTCACATCGAAACAGATATGCGGGCGATGTACAATCCAACTCGGATGAAAAACATCGAAAATGCCACTCTCGATTTAGTTAAAAAATTTAAGCAATTCTGCCCGGAGTGCGGTTGGCCGGGATTCGATATTGCTGAGACGAAAATCGGATTGCCCTGCGAACTTTGCTATTTTCCGACTCAGCTAGTGCGATCGGCAATCTATAAATGCAAAAACTGCGGTTATACTAAAGAAAAACTATTTCCAGACGGTCGAGAGACTGCCGATCCTTCCCTGTGTCAATATTGCAACCCTTAGAAAAATAATTGCACAAAAATAGTAAAGTTTGTAACAATATTATTGATAGTTCCCTAATTAAATTTACTAATGATAGCCGTAGAAACAGAACGCAACTGGAAACCCGTTATTAAAGAATTCGAGGCTGTAGTTGGCAAAAATGGGGTGGTGCAGCGCCGCGAAGAATTGATTGTCTACGAGTGCGACGGACTCGCCAGCTACCGCCAGCGGCCCGCCCTGGTGGTATTGCCTCGAACTACCGAGGAAGTGGCGCAAGTGGTCAAAATATGCGATCGCAACTCAATTCCCTGGGTGGCAAGAGGCGCAGGAACCGGCCTTTCCGGCGGCGCTTTGCCTGTAGAAAACTGCGTGCTGATTGTCACTGCCCTGATGCGAAAAATCCTCAAAGTAGACTTAGAAAATCAGCAAGTAGTCGTGCAACCGGGAGTAATTAATAACTGGGTAACGCAAGCAGTTAGCGGCGCCGGTTTCTACTACGCGCCAGATCCTTCCAGTCAAATTGTTTGTTCGATTGGCGGCAACGTTGCCGAAAATTCTGGCGGGGTTCACTGCCTCAAATACGGAGTCACAACGAATCACGTTTTAGGATTAAAATTGGTCCTTCCCGACGGTTCTATTGTCGATGTCGGTGGCGAAATTTCCGAAATGCCCGGTTACGATTTAACTGGTGTATTTGTCGGTTCTGAAGGCACTTTAGGAATTGCCACAGAAGTTACTTTGCGAATTCTCAAAGCGCCGGAATCGATTTGCGTTCTTCTAGCGGATTTTTCCAGTATAGAAGCAGCGGGCGAATCAGTTTCCGATATTATCAGCGCTGGTATTATTCCCGGCGGCATGGAAATTATGGACAACATCAGCATCAATGCTGTGGAAGATGTGGTGGCAACTGGATGTTATCCCCGCGATGCGGCGGCAATTCTCCTCATAGAAATCGACGGTTTAGAAGTGGAAGTGACCACAAACAAACAGCGAATTGCCGATATTTGCAAGCATAACGGAGCGCGAAATATCACCACAGCAAGCGACCCGGAAACGCGCCTAAAAATTTGGAAAGGGCGGAAAGCTGCTTTTGCGGCGGCGGGTCATTTGAGCCCTGATTATTATGTGCAAGACGGGGTAATTCCGCGAACGCAAATGGCTTATGTTTTGAAAGAAATTGAGGGTTTGAGCGAGAAATACGGTTATCGGATTGCTAATGTTTTTCACGCGGGAGACGGGAATTTACACCCGCTGATTCTGTACGATAACTCGGTAAAAGGTGCGCTGGAAAAGGTGGAAGAATTGGGCGGGGAAATTCTCAGGCTTTGCGTGAAAGTTGGGGGAAGTCTTTCGGGGGAACATGGCATCGGTGCTGACAAGAAGTGTTTTATGCCCGATATGTTTTCCGAGGTAGATTTGGAGACGATGCAGTGGGTACGTCAGGTGTTTAATCCGAAAGGTTTGGCGAATCCTGGGAAGATGTTTCCGACGCCGAAGACTTGCGGGGAAGCGGCGAGGGCTAAGGTTGAAACTTTTAAGAAGTTGGATGGTGTGGAGGTTTTTTAATTCGCTATTTATGCGAGTAATGTGAATCGAAAAGCACCCTAGGATTGTCTATACAATGGGGATGCCGAGCCTCGAAGTATGCGTTACCAGCCAGAGTCGGGGAACGAGAAAAAACGAGAAACATCGTTTTTTAGGAATGCGAGCTTCCGGCTCGCTTGCTTATAGAGCAAGTTGATAAGGCCCGCAATGGGGACGCCGTGCTAATGTGCGATCGGAATTTGGATAGTAAATTCTGTGCCCTTGCCCAATTCGGAAGTACAATATAGTTCGCCGTTGTGTCTTTCTACAATAATTTGGTAGCTAATTGACAAACCCATTCCCGTGCCTTTACCAATGGGTTTGGTAGTAAAAAATGTATCGAATATTTGCTGTTTGACTTCCTCAGTTATTCCCGGCCCGTTGTCGCCTATTTTAATTTCTACCAAATTGCCCACCACTTCCGTAGCAATCCTAATCTGGCTGGGATTTTCTGGCATTTGTTGACAATTTTGCCTACTGTTAGCATCTTCTAAAGCATCGATCGCATTGCTGAGAATATTCATAAAAACTTGATTGATTGGCCCCGCAAAACACTCAACAGGCGGTAATTCTCCGTATTGTTTTACAATTTGAATAGGCGGCTTTTCTCCGTTTCCTTTCAAACGGTGATTGAGAATTAACAGCGTGCTGTCAATACCTTCGTGGAGGTTAATGGGTTTCATCTGTGAATCGTCGTGCCGCGAAAAGTTCCGCAGCGACTGCACAATCTGGCAAATCCGCTCGACACCAACGCTCATGGAAGACAGTATTTTAGGTAAATCTTCAGCTAAAAAATCGAGTTCATTTTCTTCTCTTTCCTGTTGAATTTCCGCGACTGGATCAGGATAATGCTTTTGGTAAAGTTCGAGGTGGTCAAACAAGTCTTGAGTATAATTTGTGAGATGAGTGAGATTGCCATAAATGAAGCTGACTGGGTTGTTAATTTCGTGAGCCACGCCGGCAAGTAGCAATCCCAAACTAGACATTTTTTCGCTTTGAACTAATTGGGAATTAGTGGCTTTGAGTTGGTTAAGTGTGGCTGCTAGTTGAGCGGCTTGTTCTCTGCTTTGTGCTTCGGAAGTATGCAAGGCTTCTTCGGCTTGTTTGCGCTCAGTGATGTCTCTCTGTACGCCAATAAAATGAGTTAATTTGCCCATTCGATCGCGCACAGGAGATATTGAGAAACAATTCCAGAAAGCGGTTCCGTCTTTGCGGTAATTCTTTAATATTACTTTGCATTCGCTTTCTGTTTGCAAGGCTTGGCGAATTATTTCTACTGCCGCCGGATCGGTATCGCTTCCGTGCAAAAATCGACCGTTTTTCCCGATAATTTCTTGTCGCCCATAACCTGTCATGCTTTCAAATGCGGGATTGCAATAAATAATTGGATTTTCGGGTTCAGTGGCGTCAGAAATCGTAACTCCAGTGCTAGTAGCTGCTATAGCTCGATCGTACAACCAAAGCATTTCTTCTGCGCGCTTGCGATCGGTAATGTCCCGCAGCGTAGCTAAATAAGCCATTTCTCCGTCCCATTCCGTTTCCACGACCCGCATTTCTACTACAGCATTTGCTTGTTGCTTGCGAATAGCTTCAACTTCTGTTTGCACGACGCGAGTTCCTGCTGCTTCAGTTTTTCCAATTTGGGGAATAATATCCGTCGCCATCTCAAGGTCGCAAGCTGAAACTTCCACTACTAAATTGCCAAAAAATGCTTGCCCTAAAAGTTCCTCTGCCCTGCAGTTAAACAGCGCTTCTGCTGACTGGTTGGCAAAACAGACAAGTCCTTGCTTGTTAACGATTGCGATGCCGTCGGCATTTTTTTCTATCACATTCCGAAACCGAGATTCGCTAGCTTTCAAATCCTGCTGTAGCTGTTCCATTGCTCGCTCCATCTGTTGCATTTCGCACAGACTAAGACTATAAGCTTCGGAAATGTTGGCCTGGGCCCAATTCTCGGCTCTTTTTTTGGGCATCTCTTGGTAGTCTGTTCTATTGGTCATACTTTGAGCAGTTTTTTTATGGTTCCTGCTAATATTACTGAGCTTATTTTCTGGATCGGCTTCTTGAAAAAACATATTTCTACCCTACCCAATTATTTTTTACATTAAGGTATTGCGATCGCCCAATTTTGCGGGAAATTTAGGCAGATAGCAATTTACACCCGATGCTAGCACATTACTTTTAGAATTCATCATAAAACCTCGTTAAAATTCCTGAGTAATCGCGCTATAATTATCTATTAACTTTTATTAAGTAATTTCAACAACATTGACACTTACGTAGCGACATGAACTGTGCAAGCTGGATATGGGTTCAATCCCCCTGGCACTCACAAAATAACCAGTGCCACGCGCAAGCCCTAAATATTTAGAAGCTACTGGTCAGTATAAATTATTATATAATCTTGACAAAAAATATAGTTTAAAATGAGCGGACTCATCCTTAAACCGTCAAAAATAATCATAATTAGCCATTACCAAATCATCTTCCTGCAGGCAGATGTGATATAGAATATAACCTATCTATTTTTGCGATCGCAATTTCAAACCAATGGCACGTCTAGCACTTCTGAGCACATCCAATAAAACCGGGCTAATCGACTTAGCGCGCAGTCTAGTAGAAGAATTTGAATTTGACATAATTAGTAGTGGTGGGACAGCAACGGCTCTCAAAGAAGCAGGCATCCCAGTGACAAAAGTTGCGGAATATACTGGTTCTCCGGAAATTTTGGGAGGGCGAGTCAAAACACTTCACCCACGAATCCACGGAGGTATTTTAGCACGCCGCGATGTACCGGAAGACCTCGCAGATTTAACCGCAAATCAAATTCGGGCGATCGATCTAGTTGTAGTCAATTTGTATCCATTTGAAGAGACAATTTCTAAACCAGGAGTTACTCTAGCAGACGCAATCGAGCAGATAGATATCGGCGGGCCAGCAATGTTGAGGGCTTCCGCCAAAAACCATGCTCATTTGACAGTGTTGTGCGATCCCGACCAGTACAATACTTATTTAAAAGAACTGCGGGAACATGGCGGCGAAGCATCCTTAGAGTTTCGACAAAGATGTGCGCTAGAAACCTTCAAACATACAGCAAAATACGACAGCGCGATCGCAAATTATCTCAGCAGCAGCCAATCCGCTGAAAAATCTGCGCTACCAGACGAGTTTAATTTATCAGGAAAAGAGTTGCAAACTCTCCGCTACGGCGAAAATCCCCATCAAGCCGCCTCCTGGTATCAAAGCGGAACTACACCGACAGGCTGGACGACTAGCACCATTCTGCAAGGCAAAGAATTAAGCTACAATAATTTAGTAGATTTAGAAGCAGCAAGGCGGCTGATCGTAGAATTCCCGGACACACCCGCTGCCGCTATTCTGAAGCATACAAATCCTTGCGGCACAGCCTTGGGAACAACTATTTCTGAAGCGTATCAAAAAGCCTTCGACACCGATTCAGTCTCAGCTTTCGGCGGCATTGTAGCCCTCAATCGCCCCATTGATGCTGTTACCGCAACGGCCTTAACTCAAACATTTTTAGAATGTATCGTCGCGCCGGGGTGCGAACCAGAAGCCGAAGAAATTATCAAGAAAAAGGCGAAAGTGCGAGTATTAATTTTGCCAGATTTGACTCAAGGGCCGCCACAAACTGTTAAAGTAATTGCAGGGGGTTTGCTGGTGCAAGACTCAGATAATATAGTAGAAGAAACTAGCAAATGGCGGATTGTTACTGAGAAACAGCCGACTGCGGAAGAGTTGGAAGAATTGCTGTTTGCTTGGAAAGTAGCGAAACACGTCAAATCAAATGCGATCGTTGTGACGCGCGATCGCACTACAATCGGTGTCGGCGCCGGACAAATGAATCGCGTCGGCTCAGTTAAACTAGCATTGGAACAAGCAGGAGACAAAAGCAAAGGAGCGATTTTGGCTAGCGATGGTTTCTTCCCCTTCGACGATTCAGTCAAAACTGCGGCTGAGGCTGGAATAATTGCGATCGTCCAACCCGGCGGAAGTATGCGCGATCGAGATTCCATTGAAGCCGCCAACCAACTCGGAATCACAATGGTTTTCACTGATATTCGGCACTTTTTGCATTAGGAATAAGACCTAAAGCAATTTTCAATTGTGTACCATATTGTAGGGATACAATAGTGTTTATTGGTCTTAACTTAAGTCGGAAATTCTTTGTATCTCTGGTTTTACTCTAAATCTCGATCCCCCTCAATCCCCCTCCCGGGGGACTTTGAGAAAACTCCTGTCCCCCCCTTCTTAATGGGAATTTAGACACTCTTGTTCCTCCCTTTTTTAAGGGGGGTTAGGGGGGATCTGGAAGGCTATGACACCAATCAACACTGTTATGTCGTACCAAATTCCCAGTTGCGTCCTTCACAAATTATGAATTACACTCAACCGCAAATTAAACCCCAAGACGTAAAAGTCAAAATCCTGCTCACCGGGGGACATCAGTGTACCGTCATCCTCAAATCTGATACACCCTTATTGCACAGCCTGATCAAAACATTAGTCGATCGCACTCAACAAACACTCGGTTTTTCGACCTTATTTCAAATCCCCATAGACGACGGGCGTTCCGCCCTTTCTTTTCCCGGCGAACACCTAGTCGGATTAGTGACAGAACCCCCAATTTACTTGCAGGAACTGCAACCGCCGCAGCTTGCAACTCCCGTAGAAATTCCCGACACAGAAATTCCCGCCCCTGCGCCGCCTGTAAATGACGACTTAATATCTCGCTACGCCCAAATAGACAACTTTTTGACTCCCGCAGAAAAAAACAAACTCATCAAATATGTCTTAGCAAAAGAATCAGAATTTGTGAGTACCAGCACCTCAACCAATGCCGAAGATTACCGCCGTTCGATGGTACTCCACTCCTTCCCCGAATTTTCGGAACTGATGGTTAATCGCATCAAAGCAATTCTCCCCGACGTGCTGAAAAGTTTAAATATTCCGTCATTCCCCCTGGGTGAGATAGAAGCTCAGCTAACCATGCACAATGACAACAACTTTTATAAACTTCACAACGACAGTGGCTCGCCAGATACCGCCAGCCGATTTTTTACTTACGTTTACTATTTCTATCGAGAACCCAAGGCTTTTTCAGGTGGCGAGTTACAGATTTATGACAGCAAAATTGAGAACAATTTTTATGTGGCGGACAAAACATTCAGAACCGTTGAGCCTCGAAATAACAGCATCGTATTTTTTCTAAGTCGCTATATGCACGAAGTTTTGCGAGTTAGCTGTCCCTCGAAAGCTTTTGCTGATAGCCGCTTTACTATTAACGGCTGGGTACGCCAAGCAAATTGAGGTTAATTCATAGTCCTGGACGCACTAATTACCTAATTATGTCATTCTGAGTGCAGCGAAGAATCTCCAATTATTGCCACGCCGTTACAATGCGTAAGTCCCGATATCTGAGATTCTTCACTTCCCAAAGCTTAGGCTCAGAATGACCAAATTACGTTACTCAAGACTATTTCATTCTTACTCCAATGCTCCAGCATCTTTGAGCAATTTCACCACACTCGAATAACCTTTAAACTCAGCCAGCATTAAAGCTGTATAATTGCCAGGATTTTTGTGGTTTATTTCTGCACCAGCAGCGATTAAAATTTTTACTGCATCAGCATAGCCCCGATGTGCAGCCCACATTAAAGCGGTTGCGCCCGAATCATCCAGCAAGTTGACATCCGCAGCTTTTTCGACTAATAATTGGATGATCGCAATATAACCGCGATCGCACGCCTTCATTAAAGCCGTTTTCCCCAAATCCGCCGGGATATTCACATCCGCACCGCCGTCAAGCAAAGCCTTCACCGTATCGGTATGTCCGTGAAAAGCAGCCAGCGTCAAAGCCGTCTCCCCAAAGTTTTTAGCATTCAGAAAATCAGCCGGATTTGAGTTTACTTTTTGCAGCAAAGCCGATACGATCGCACTATGGCCGTGAACAGCAGCCACCAGTAAAGGCGTATCGCCCAAGCGATTTCTCGAACCAACACTAGCACCTCGGTTTAAGAGCAATTCCACTACATCTTCGCAGCCTTCAACCACGGCAAAATTCAAAGCAGTTTCATCATCTTTATCCTTAGCATTGATATCGGCGCCAGCATCGAGTAAGATATGGGCGATCGCCGCACTTCCGCCAGCAGCAGCGGCCATCAAAGCCGTGCCCCCATCTCCATTTTTCACATTCGCATTAGCACCCGCACTAAGCAAAGTTTGCACCACATCAGTATTGCCGGCATCCGCAGCCAAAGTTAAAGCAGTTTCGCCCTCTTTGTCGCGAATTTCGACATCAGCACCTGCAGCCAACAGCGCCTCGACAACAGCCAAATTTCCCGCCGTCGCAGCCAGCATCAAAGCAGTTTTGCTCTCTAGATTTTTAACATTAGCATCCGTCCCACAAGTGAGCAAAATTTTGACAATTTCAGCGCTTCCTTGGCGGACAGCTAAAAACAGCATAGAATTGTCAGCAACAGCACCCGCATCCACTAAAGCTTTGACAACAGCTAGATGACCCGATAAAGCAGCTATTTTCAAAGCCGAATCTCCATCTTTATCTCGCACATTTACATCAGCATTAGCCTCAAGTAACATCCGCACAACATTGATATCGCCCTTCAGAGAAGCCGCCATCAAAGCCGTACTTCCATCATCATTTTTAGCATTAACATCAGCACCTGCAGCCAGCAACAGCCGCACAGAGTCAGCCTGCTTGTGAGCCGCCGCCAGCATCAAAGCCGTCAAGCCAAAACGCCTCCTCACCTGGTTGACATTAGCGTCATTTTTTAGTAAAGTACGCACGATTTCTGTATAGCCCTTTTGGGCAGCAAACATCAAAGCCGTCGTCCCCTCAGAGTCTTTGGCGTTAGCGTTAACATTCTTAGCGAGTAAAGCTTGGACGTGAATAATGTTGCCAGTCTTGGCGGCTTGAATCAATACAGCGTCTTGTTTAGTGGCAGGCATAATAGTCTCTCATACCGTATATTTGTACCGTCGCACGAGACGGACTGACTGGTATGCTAAGTTTTATGAAGTATGTTTGCTAATCCTCAGAACACTATGAATCTCGAAATTCCTCAGTCAGTGAAAGTTTGGAGCCAATTCATCCACCCAATTTTAATGTGGGTACTGCTGGCCATCTCATTGTATGCTTTGTATCTCGGCATTCAAATCCGACGTACCAGAAGTGCGGAAGGCGAACTCAAAAAAGAGTTAATTAAGGGCAAATTCAACGTCAAGCACCACCAGATGGGTTCTTTGCTGTTAGCCTTGATGGTTACGGTTGCGATCGTCGGGATGGCTGTCACCTACATCAACAACGGCAAGCTATTCGTCGGCCCGCACTTGCTAGCAGGGTTGGGAATGATGGCAATAATTGCGATCGCAGCCTCGCTGACTCCTTTGATGCAAAAAGGCAATGATTGGGCTAGAAACACTCACATCTTTCTAAATGTTGTGCTCTTGGGGCTGTTTGGCTGGCAAGCGGTATCAGGCGTGGAAATCCTGCAAAGAATTATCAGCAAAATGTGAGGATTTGGGTAAGATTGCTAATTGCTAATTGCCTTGGGGCGATTAGTGATTAGCAATTAAATTGTGATTTTTTTTAGTGGTTTAAGAGCCAAGCTTTCCTTTGGATGATATAATATACTAAAGTTAAAATTAGCGAACAAATTATAAGATTAATTAGGGAGCTTTTTGAAATCAAAAGAAGGAAAACCATGCTAGAAAACCTGATCAAATATTTTGTCTACGCCACAAAAGGCTATATTACAAAAACGCAGTTAATCAAGTTTTTGTACTTAGCCGATCTTTATGCGGTCAAATGGACAGACAAGCAGCTTACTGATTTAGATTGGCGTTATTATTACTATGGGCCTTGGAATGAAGGCATAGACGCTGCTTTAAATCACATGAATGGCAAAGAGATTGTGCAAGAATCTCAGGGAGAGAGTATATTCATCAGACTTGGTGAGGGAGCTGGTAATGTGGATGATTTAAAGTTACCTTTAGGTCTGAAGCTCATGCTTGACAACATCAGGAGAGAATGGGCGGGTGCAGGAGAGGATAAACTGCATCAGTTACTAGAATATGTCTATAACACTGCTCCCATGCTTGAGGTTAGATATAGCCACCAACCAGAGGAACAGGTGAGACTTAATCTATACAAAGAAAGAGAAAAGTTAATGAGCGAATTGGAGTGAGCGAGTGGCTGGACAAAAACCGCGTCAAGGTTGGATTTATTTTATCAATCCCTATAGAGTATCTCTTCGTTGCAAACTCGGTCACGATCATATTTATGAGATAAATCAACCAGGGGAGATTGAGTGCAAGACAATTTCTTGCACTCAGGTTATTAATTCAAGTCGAGTTTTTCGGGGAGAGCATCCTTATATCGTTTGGACAAGTGACCAATTTCAAGATGAATCTAAATACATCCAAACTTTGACGCTGATTCCGTTGACTTCACAAGAAATCTATAAAGGTTTGCCAACTGTATATCCAATTAATTCTACAAGTACAAATGGTCTTTCTAAGAATTCCTTCGCTCTAGTGCATCAGATATGTACTGTTGATGCTAACTGTTTTAAAGATTCGCAAGGGGATTGGCTTAAGCGAGTTGGACAACTGGATAAAGCAGATAAGGAAGCTATAGAGGAACGTTTAAAGTATTTTTTTAATCTTGGGGATAATCCAAGTGAAGATTGGTTTATTAAAAATGCGTCTATAGAACTTTTGCAGAAAGTGTTTAATCTTCTACCGGATGAAACCACAAAAAGTATGGCTATAGAAAAACTGATCGACGATTTGCGATCGTAGTCAATGAGTAGTAATTGATGGTAGAGGTCAAGAAGGTTTTTGCAGTGGACTTGAGCACTCTCGCTCTATCCTGTTAACCTTCTCGATCGCCCAAACGGCATTTTAGCCACATCTAACAACAATTAAAAAAGGCGGCACCCAGATTTGAACTGGGGGTGGAGGTTTTGCAGACCTCTGCCTTACCACTTGGCTATGCCGCCGTTACGTCTGAAATTTGACGTTTTCTTATAGTACACCAAATCTCGAAAATTTTAACATACCTGTCAAAATTTTCGTGAAGCGCAGCTATCCCCAACGCGCGCGCGTTCCCCAAGGGTAGGGAATCGCCCTTTCCATATCCCCAAAACCCTTGTGGGAGGGTACTCTAGAACTATAGCAACGACCCGCAACACCAGCCATGACACCCGTTTCTCCCCTACTCGTCGCCCAAATCACCGACACTCACTTGTTTGCAGAGCTAGATCGAGAATGGAAAGGCCTCTCAACAACCCGCACCCTCCAAGCAGTTCTCGATCGCGTGCAACAGATACAGCCGCCGCCCGACTTACTCCTACTCACAGGCGACTTGTCCCAAGACGAAACACCAGAATCCTACCAGCGCCTCGTCTCCCTCATCGCCCCCCTCGGAATACCGGCCTACTGGATACCTGGGAACCACGACAACATCCCTGTCATGGCAGAAATCTTAAATCAACCGCCCCTTTCCCCAGAAAAATCATGGATGCTAGGAAACTGGCAATTTCTATTACTTTCGAGTGTCGAAGCCGGATGCGACGGCGGGCGGCTTTCCCCAGAAAGCTTGCATTGGCTGGACTCTCAATTGCAACAAACCGGCGATCGACCTGTTATCATTGCCTTGCACCATCATCCTTTGCCGATCGACTCTGAAATAATGGATGGAATGATGCTGCACAATGCCGATGAATTTTTAGCAATTGTCGATCGATATCCTCAAATCAAAATCGTTCTTTGTGGCCATATTCACCAAGAATTTCAACAACAGCGGGGCTCAGTTACCTACTTGGGGACACCCAGCACCTGCATCCAACTTTTACCGAAAAGTTATCCGATTATCCTTGACGAAATCCCCCCGGGATTTAGATTGCTTGAATTGGCGATCGACGGTACTTGGAACACCAGAGTTGAGCGAGTTGCTGCAAAGTCGCCACCAAATTAATATTTTTTACTCTGCCTAAAATAATTTTTATCAAATTTACATTCTGTTGTCAATACATCAACAGATAGATTTTTTTTAGCAGCCCCATCTTTTATGATATTTATTAACCATAGATTGCAGACATACGTAAACTAGCGAGCTACGAACATAAATGTCGATCGCAATTTAACAAAACAGAAAAAACTAAATTTATGTCTGAACTAAATGGCGTGATGATGCAGTATTTCCACTGGTACAGCCCCGACGACGGCAGCCTGTGGAATCAGCTAGCGAAATCAGCAAAAGATTTAGCCAAAATAGGCGTTACATCCCTGTGGTTGCCACCCGCCTATAAAGGAACTGGCGGCGGCATGGATGTAGGTTATGGCGTCTACGACTTATTCGATTTAGGCGAGTTCGACCAAAAAGGGTCGGTACGCACGAAATACGGGACAAAAGATGAGTATTTGGCCGCGATTAAAGCTGCACAAGATGCTGGAATTCGGATTTATGCCGATGTTGTCTTCAACCACAAATTAGGTGCCGATGCAGAAGAAGAATGCGAAGCTACACCCTTCAATCCCGACAACCGGAATGACACCGTAGGCGAATATCAAAAAATCAAAGCTTGGACCCATTTTACCTTCCCCGGACGCGACCAAAAATATTCCAGCATGGAGTGGCATTGGTGGCATTTTGACGCCATTGATTACAACGTTTACAACACAGAAACCCATGCCGTTTACTTGCTCAAAGGCAAAGAATTTGATCGAGGAGTAGACTTAGAAAAAGGCAACTTTGACTACCTGATGGGTTGCGATTTAGATATGGACAACCCAGAAGTCACCGGGGAATTAAAATACTGGGGTGAGTGGTATGTCGATACAACAAACGTTGACGGCTTTCGCTTCGATGCCGTCAAACACGTATCAGCAGAATTTTTCCAAGAATGGTTGGAACACGTCCGCCACTATGCCCAACGCGACCTATTTGCCGTCGGCGAATATTGGTCTTATGAAGTGGAAGCTTTGCACTCTTTCATCCAAGCAACGGACGGTAAAGTCTCCTTATTTGACGCGCCCCTCCACTACAACTTCCACGCTGCTAGCAAAGCCGGCAATAGCTACGACTTACGAACAATTTTTGATAACACCCTCGTCCAACAGCAACCCGCCCTCGCCGTTACCTTGGTTGACAACCATGATTCCCAACCCTTACAATCCCTAGAATCAGTTGTCGAGGCTTGGTTTAAACCCCTTGCCTACGCTTTAATTCTGCTGCGGCGCGAAGGATATCCGTGCATTTTTTACCCGGATTATTACGGCGCTAACTATAAGGATAAAGCAAATGATGGCAATGAATACGAGATTTGGTTAGACAAACATCAGTTTATTTTAGATAAATTCTTGTTAGCGCGCCAAACTTATTCCTACGGCAATCAGTACGATTACTTCGACCACGCCAATACCATTGGCTGGACGCGACTCGGAAATGAAGAACATCCGGGCGGGATGGCTGTGGTACTCAGCAACGGAGGCGATGGCACCAAGTTTATGGAAGTTGGACAGCCAAATCGAACTTATATTGATATCACCGAACACATTCAAGAACCAATCACAACAAATGACGATGGTTGGGGTGATTTTAGGTGTAACGCCGGTTCAGTTTCGGTATGGGTGCCGCAGCAGTAAGAACTGCGTTAAAATTGACGTACTCCTCTGCCTAAAGTAGGGTGTGCACTGCACACCTTACCGCTATAGTTAGTACCTTAAACCACTTTTAACTTTCAGGATTTTGATGATGGAAACTTTTTTGTAGTGAGGACTTTAGTCCTCTCTATAGTATTATTTTTATGCTATGCGATCGCCCAAAAAAATATTTATATAAAAAAATATGAAACTTTCAGAAAAAGTTGCAGTTATTACCGGCGGTGGGTCGGGAATTGGTCATGCAGCAGCAATTTTAATGGCCAAGGAAGGCGCAAAAGTTGCTATTATCGATCACATTTTGGAAACGGGGCAAGAAACCGTCCGCCAGTTGGTCAATGAAGGAGGCTGCGGGCTGGCTATTGCCGCAGATGTTGGAGATTCTCAGCAAATGCAAAAAGCGTTTCAAACAATTTTTGACGAATATCAAAGAATTGATATTTTGTTTGCAAATGCGGGTATTAACGGTGTATGGTCGCCGATAGAAGAGATAGAACCCGATGAGTGGGATCGGACAATTAACACCAACCTCAGAGGAACATTTTTGGCTGTTAAGTATGCTGTTCCTCATCTGAAAAAACAAGGAGGTTCAATTGTAATTACATCATCGATTAATGGCACCAGAAGTTTCAGGAAAGTTGGTGCCACGGCTTACGCTTGTTCAAAAGCTGCCCAAGTAGCCTTTGCAAAAATGCTGGCGCTAGAACTCGCAGCCTGCCAAATCAGAGTCAATGTGATCTGTCCGGGCGGGGTGCTGACTGCCATTGAGGAAAGCACTGTTAAGCGCCATCTCGATCGCATTCCAGTCGCCCCTGATTCCATTCAAGACATGATTCCTTTGACGGATAATACGGCGGGTTCTAGCGAAGAAGTCGCCCAATTAGTGTTATTTCTTGTATCACATTCCTCCAGCTTCATCACAGGTACTGAAGTCTGGATTGATGGGGGCGGTTCTTTGATTTAAAATCTCAATATATTATATCAATTACCGTTGCACCGGAATGATAGCAACTCTGGACACGTCACTGCCGTCTCCTGATAGTGTCTCATGACTAATCTCAAATCTGTTAGCATCGGCATTATTCCTATCTCTATTCTCGACCTCTGCGTGAATCAGTGTCAATCCCTTGTCATCTGCGGTGAAGAAGTTCTCTTTTTTTGACCCCAGATACAGGCAGATTAACACCGATTAACGCCGATGAATTAGATGGATTCCGGTTGCACCATCTGTGATTGTTGACTGTTGACTGGATTTTACTATTCCGATGCTACCGGAATTGATATAACTCTCCAGTTTTTTACAGCCGTTTGCAATGTCTGCGGCAGCCAGTTATCGTACTGAGGATAAACAGGCAAACGCTGCACGAGTTGCCATCCCGATGCTGCTAAAATTTCTGTTAAAGTTTGGTGTTGCAGGTGAGGATAATCAGGATTAACTTCATCCCGTGGTCCAATTCCTCCTAAATCTCTAGCACCTGCTTCTAAACAAGCAAGTAATATGTCTGGCTGTGCAACTAAATTGGGGGGAATTTGTAGCCTGATTTGGGATGGTAAAATGCTGCGGGCGATCGCAATTACTTCGGGCATTTTTGTAGCATCAAAAACTTCACCCTCCCAACTTTGCTGATTTCCCGGACTGTGTGGCTGGAGGATAACTTCTTGAATGTGATTGTAACGCGAATGAATGCGGGCGATCGCCTCTAATGTCTCCACCCAATCGGCCTCACTTTCCCCAATTCCCAGCAGCAAACCAGTTGTAAAGGGGATCTTCAATTCCCCAGCCCATTCTAACTGTTGCAGCCGCAGCGCCGGCACTTTACTCGGTGCGTGTCTGTGAACCGTTTGTAACAAATGTGGGGCAAGCTGTTCTAACATCAGCCCCATCGACACATTCACCTGTTTTAACTGTGCCATCTCCTCAAAGCTGAGCGGCCCCACATTAGTATGTGGCAAAAATCCCAGATCTAGTGCCAGTTCGCACAAATCGTAAATCCGCTGCAACCAAGCTTTTCGCCGTTGACTGTGAGGGTGTACCTCGCCACTGAGGATGAGAATTTCAATTACACCTTGAGTTTGCAGCAGCAAAAGCTGTTTTTCGGCTTCTGGTAGTGACAGCCAAGGACTTTGCAGGGGTTCGGCCCGAAAATTGCAATAGGTGCAGCGGTTATAACACTCGTAAGTGGGAACCAGAGTATAAGCAGGGCTGTAGGTGACGTTGCGGGACATTCCTTGGGACTTTTATCGATCGGACTTACGCAACAACATATATCTGTGCATTGCGAGTTTTGCGGTTGACGATCGCAACCCTTCATCTATCTTAACACTGACGCCAGTCCGGAATCTCCTTGCCCAGGTAGATTATGAGTATTCTTCATTGGTGGGCGATCGTCCACCAATTCCCTATTCTGCTTTTCAAATCCTTATATAGCAAGTCTTATAGCCTTTAACAACCCTAATTCATGACACCTATAAGAAAAACTGTGCTTAGAAGGCCTTTACAAACAGAAATAAAAGCTTTATGTTTATTTACATGGCGGAACACAAAGCCGTCACGAACATTGAAAACCAAATAAAGCAATCATAAACAAATGACAACAACCTTACAGCAGCGCGAAAGCGCCAATGTCTGGGAACGCTTCTGCGAGTGGGTCACAAGCACCGACAACCGTATTTACATCGGTTGGTTCGGCGTCCTGATGATTCCTACCCTCCTAAGCGCCACCATCTGCTACATCATCGCCTTCATCGCAGCCCCTCCAGTGGACATCGACGGCATCCGCGAACCAGTAGCAGGTTCCTTGATGTACGGCAACAACATCATCACAGGTGCAGTTGTTCCCTCATCCAACGCCATCGGCTTACACTTCTACCCAATCTGGGAAGCAGCTTCCCTCGATGAGTGGTTGTACAACGGCGGCCCCTACCAATTGGTAGTATTTCACTTCCTGAT
>NZ_JAUBPS010000078.1:0-27307 GCF_036700865.1 Microcoleus sp. S13C4 | reverse complement strand
CGCTGGCATTTATAATTATGAACTTTCTTTAAAGACTAAATTAGAGATCGCCTGAGACTTTCGCAAGAGGTCTAATGTCTTTGGACAGCAGCCAGTTAAGCGGGGAAATTTGGCTAGTTCCTGTTTGTAATCCTGTGGGTGTCAGTCAGCGAGCGCACCATTTTTCCCCTGGTCGCTACAATCTTTATGATGGGGTAAATTGGAACCGAATTTTCTGGGATTTTGAAAAACAAGGGGAAGATATTCTGGGTTTTGCGAAGTCTCACATCCATCTCGATGCCGATACTGTCAAAGCTAATTACAGAAAAGCTATTGCTTTGAGTTTTGCGAAAGAGTTGGCAAAAATTAATGCTCCTAGTTGCCGCCCCTACAGCGAACTTTACCGATATCAGCTACAATCTTTGTGTTTGGATGCTGACTATGTGCTGGATTTGCACAGTTCTACGAATCAAAGTTTAGATTACCTTTACTGTTTTAATTCCCGCGAGGAGAGTGCGAAAGCTTTTTTGCTCGATCGCGCAATCTTGATGGACGAGTACGACGGCGATGCTTTTGACGAGGCGTTTCTCAAGCCTTGGCTGGCTTTGGAAAAGATTTTGGCAGAGTTGGGAAGTGCGATCAAATTTGATGTGGAAGCTTGGACTTTAGAATTAGGTTCGGGGATGGAAATGAATCCCGAGTCGGTGGCGAATGGCTTGCGGGGCATCAAAAATTACTTAGCAAGTAAGGGTTTATTGAAAATAGATGGATTCCCTCTCCCGGAAACTGCGAATCATCAAGTTATTTTTACCCCCAAAAATTCGGTGATAAAATACTACGCGCCGGCGGGCGGGATGATTCAAAATCGAGTGCACTTGGGGAGTTATGTCAAAAAGGGCGATCGGCTTTATCAAATTCTCAGCTTTAATAAGAATGGGGAATTTCCGAGTTTGGTTGATGTTGGTGCTGAGTCGGATGTTTTCATTTTTGATGTTTCGACCAATCAGTCAGTAAATCAAGGAGAGTATGTCTTGTCTGTGATGGCAGATTGAGAATACCAAGAAACCAGGTTTCTTGAAGAAACTTGGTTCCTGAAAACTTATTGGTAATCGAACCATAATTTACGATATGCTATTTAATAGGGCTTGTTTAAATACCGCTGCACTTTTATAATAAATATCAGGATTGTCAATTAAAGCGCGATCGATAACGGTGGCTAGCGGTTGAGGAATCGCAGAAGTGCGATCGCCCACAGGAACCACATCATTTTGCAAAACCGCCAAAAACGGGTCTTGAGCCTGCAAATTGCGCGGGGAATATCCCGTTACCATCACATACAAACAAGCCGCTCGATTTGCAATTTTCGATTATAAAAACTTCTACTCCCACTCTTAGCAAGGGGCTAAGTCTTACTCCCCCCCCTTGCTAAGGGGGGGCTAAGAGTTTTTTGAGTTTGTTCGGTGGTGGTACGGTTTATGGTTGAATGAAGATTCCGATCGCATTATGAACTCTCGCCGCTGTTGACGGAGGTCGATCGAGCAAACTACCTCCCAAATACAAACTCGTCGAACTTCCCCCATCCAAATTTAAAGCCTCCACAGCACCCATTTGCTGCAATATCTGCGCCAGTTCTGCGAAATTTGGCCCCGCCCCGCCCGCGCGATTGTGCACGGCTACAATCAGCAAATTCCCCGCAGCATTTCGCCCGATCGCACTTCTAATTGCTGTCTGTCTAACATACGCATCGCTAAACCCTTCCGCCTTCGCATCCAGCACAACTCGACTATTTTTTACCAACATCGGCCCGCCGCCGAGAATGTACGGAAAACGGTTAAAATCCGCCGGAAAAGTGTTAGTTTCCAGACGTAATAAAGTGCCCGGTGTGAATTGAGGGGCGATCGACAAATCCGAACGCAAAGCCAAAATGTAACCGTTAGCTGGAATGGGAAAAATTGTTGTTCCCGTCGCACCTCCGGGGGATTGGCTGACAACTCGTGAAGCAAAGCTATCCCGTAGGGAATCGCCCGCAACTGTCACAACTATTTCATTGGCAGACAACGGAGTATAAGTTGTTCCCCAATCAGGAGTGTAGCGGCCGATTCCCGATTGCACGTAGGCACTATTGAGATGAGAAACAGGCAAAAATTGATTTGCCGGAGTGATCACAGTTTCTTGCAAAGTTAAACGATCGATCGCAAATTCTCCCCCATCGTTCCAGGCGATCGCCCCCCGGTTCAATATCGGCCCGGAAAGCCATTTATTGTCACGCCGAATTGCTCCTAAAGCTAACCGATTAATTCGATTAAAAAACCCTGCATTAATCGCCGCAGCCGCACCCGACACTTCTGCTGTTTGCAATAAAGGTGCAGTGCCTTGATCGGCAGGTGGATTGCTGAGAAGTGGTCGAATTTTTACACCGGATTGACGCGGATTAACTTCTAGCCAAACTACTGGAAAACGAGCAGTTCCTAAATTTTGATACTGCTGCCGCCACTGCACACCCGGCGCCCAAACAATGTTTTTTTCTACTAACGAATCTGGCCGAATGTCGATCACTAATCGATTGGGATTTCCCAGGCTGAAAACTTGCGGCCGCCAACCTAAAGGAATCTTCACTTTGACTTTAGTTTGAGCGCCGTCAGGTTCGACTTTTAGTGATAGCAATTGTTTGCTGATTTGAAAAGTGTCCTGAAGTAAGGCGGGAGCGACTTGGGCATCGATCGCGATCGACCATTCTTGACCGGCGATCGGCGCTGCGGGCGTTATTGGCAGTGGCAGGCCGGGTTTGGTCGGATCGTCTGGTATTTCGAGGTTTGGCGCAGCGCGGAGGTTTTGCAGTGGGATAGCGGGCTTTGTGGGGTCGTCCGGGGGGTTGGGTGTGGGTGTCGGCGACGGGCTTGGTTTATCGACAAAGTTGACTTGCCAGGGAGTTGGTCGATCGAGATCTACTACAATGCGATCGCCCGATTCTATTTCTGCTTGCCGAATTCCGGTAACACTTGCAGTTTGAGAAGTAATTTTTAGAATATTCCCATCAGCAGATATCTCCCAGCCCGCAAGTCTAGCAAAATCGGTAACATCTAAGTAACGATACGAGCCTGTTGCCCGCGCTGCTAAGCTTTGAGCGTCGGTTAAAGATACCGAAAACCACTGCACTGGTTGTTTGGCACTGTCGGCGCTGCTGAGCAAATCCACTCCCGCACTTTGCATCAATCCAACGTCAGCAATCCAAGTTCGGAAATCCGCAGAAGAGTTGTTTGCCTGCTGCTGAGTCCAAGCGAGGGGCAGAATGCGGCCGTTTAGGGACACTTGGCGGCCTTGTCTAATTATCGAAGATGGCGGTACAGATTGAGCCAAAAGCCTAGAGTCCGACAGGGGTTTCAACCCCTGTCTCATAGCTGAAGTTTTCTCAAAAGAACTATGGGTCAATATTTCAGTCGGTTTTAACCGACTTTCGCTATCAGCCAGGGAATTCATTCCCTGGCGGGAAATCGAAGCATGAATCAGCCCAGCCCTCTCGCCCTCTTGTGTTCTTCCGGGTTGATTCCAGAGCAAAGACGGGGCGATCGCCAGTACGGGTAAAATCGAGACTGACAATATTGGACGCCAATAGAAAAAATTACGTTTCACAGCTTACAACTCACAATTTCCTTTCTAAACGCATGGGGCTCTAGAAACCCGGAATATCCGTATCTTTCTTCTTACTAAGCGGCGCAAATTCCCCTAAAGACATACTACCAACTGCTCACGCCGGAATAGAAATCACAAACTCCGAACCCTGCCCCAAGGAGGAATTCACCACTAATGTACCTCCATGTTTTTCCACAACAATTTGGTTAGCGATCGACAAACCCAATCCGGTGCCTTGGCCCACCGACTTGGTTGTGAATAAGTGGTTAAAGATGTTTTCCTTGACTTCATTGGACATCCCCACTCCATTATCCTTAATGCGAATCAACACCTGATTGTTGGATTCGCTCAGAACAGTTTGAACCGTGATTTGATTCGGTAGGGCTTTAATTTCACTAAAACTGCGCTCCTTATTTGACTCCTCCAGAGCGTCAATGGCATTAGCCAATACGTTCATAAATACCTGGTTCAACTGTCCGGGAAAGCATTTCACCAGGGGTAAGTTACCATACTCTGTCACAATTTCAATGGCAGGGCGGAACTCGTTGGCTTTTAAACGGTGCTTAAGAATTAGCAGAGTGCTTTCAAGTCCATCGTGAATATTGAAAGAAACTGGTCGATCGCTATCTGCCCTGGAAAACGTTCTCAGACTCGTACTGATATTGCGAATGCGCTCGACTCCATCCTTCATTGAGCCAATCAATTTGGGCAAATCTTCTCGCAAATACTCCAAGTCCATATCCTCAATTTCTGTTTCAATTTCCACTCCCGGATGGGGAAATTTTTCTTGATACAAATCAATCAAGTTGAATAAATCCCCCACGTATTCTTGAGCCGGTTGCAAGTTGCCGGCGATAAAGCCTACGGGATTGTTAATTTCGTGGGCTACCCCTGCGACTAAATTTCCCAGAGCAGACATTTTTTCACCCTGTACCAGTTGCAGTTGCATCTGTTTGAGATCGCTGAGATAAAGCTCTAATTTTTGGGCATATTCCTGTGATTGCTGATACAGTTGGGCGTTCTGTAAGGAAATTGCAGCTTGCGAGCACAGGATGTTGAGGATGGCGACGCGATCGCCCGTGAATACCCCTGTTGCTAAATTATTTTCCAAATACAAAATCCCCATCATTTTCCCTCGCTCGCCGATCGGAGTGCACAGCAAGCTCTGAGGTTGGTGTTGGATTATGTAGGGGTCAGATGCAAATCTTGGTTGATTGCTAGCATCATCAAAAATCAGGGTTTCTTTTGTACGTTTGACGTAGTTGATCACGCTCAGAGGAATTACTTCGCTCTCCTCAACCGCAATTGATTGCAGAAGACAGTCTTGACGGTTTGTGCACTGGACGTTTATCCTCCAGTTTCCCTCTTCATTCAAAATTAATGCTCCTGTTTGAGCGCCTGCATTCTTCACCACCACTTGCATGAGGGTAGTGAGCAATTGCTCGAGTTTTATTTCGCTAGATAGAGCTTGAGAAGCTTTGATAACTGTCGGCAAATCTACTAAGTCCCAATTGCTGGTGCTACCGATAATTGTTCTATTACTATTAGAGATGGATGAGTCACTATGGGTGGATGTGTGAATTGTTTCGCTCGGATTCTGGCGATTTCGCTCCTGTTGCAGGATCACAGCAAGCAATTGGGGATAGCGCTGTTCTAGATGGTCAATCTTTGCTTTTGCTCCCCAACGAGCGTAAGCATAGTAAGCATCAATTAAATAGGGTTTGGCAATTTTTTCTTTACCCCATTCCAAATAAAATTTGGCAGCTAGTTCGTGAGCCAGTGCTTCCTCGTTGAGGTATTCGTTCTCTTTGGCGAGGGCAATAGCCTTGTCGTACATCTCAAGGGCTTCTATTTTTTCCCCTAAAACTCGATGCCGTTCTGCCTCCACTAGATAGAATTTATGCAGATGATTCATGGGGGCATGATGTGCCCATTTCTGCATTTTTTCTTGATTAGCTTGTACGCGATCGAGAAGTTCCTGTTGCTCAGACTGTGGAGTATCGGCATACACTGCCAGCCGCACTAGAGAATCGTAGAAATAGAAGAGAACAACAGTTATCTGCCCTGAAGCTGCGCTCAAAGAACTTTCTATTTGAGCGATATTTTTAAAAGCTTCAGGGTAATTTTCAAACAGATAACAAAGCACAAGTTTGTGCAAGTATAAGTAATGAATCCCCAGGTAGTTATTGGTTCGCTCATACAGTTGCAACATTGTCTCTTCGTCGTAGGCTTCTCCCTTTAAATGGCAGGGGTCTTGCGCTCTTCCTATCAAGTTCAAAACGGCTTGCCAACAAATTTTCTGATAAGAAAGTGCTGCTTCCTGGTGAATTTTACTAACGGCATCTGCGTAGCTTGCTATCTCTCGTTCTAGTTGCGTTAGTTGCTTGCCAATAAAATACGAATAATAACTGTATTGAAACATAGCATAACCAGCAAATTCTAACTCTCCGGTTTCCAGCCCACAAGTATAATCTGACAGCAAAGGTTTTAAACTATTTCTGAAGTGTTCTTTCCAAGGTTGAATACTAGAATGCACCATTGCGGATGTCTTGGCTTGGATTTCTTGGGCATCCAACTTTGACAATAGACGTAAAGCCATTTGACCGAACTGATAGCCCCGCTCAATATCTCCCATGCCACAGAGAAGATAACTATATATGGCAAAAGCATAGGGAGACACAGAAGCATTGCCATATTGGACAGATAAATTGACCTGTTTGCAAACTACCAAAGGCGCGAGTGGCGGCAGCGCTATGTAGGCAGGAGTAAATAGGCTTGACAGAATCGTTATAGTTGCTATTTGTTGAGGATCTGTCATCAGAGGGAGATCGATTAAGTCCTCAGTTCCCTTTCCGCTCAAAATTGACGCGGTTTCTCCTAGTGCGTGTCCAATATCAGATAAATTTGGCTCGGAGGGAAACTCTACCCCCAACTGCTTTAACGCTGGCAACCCTGTATTCAGCGCTTCCTGTAGCTTATATTGCGCCATATAAGCTTGTATCTGTACTTCATATACCTTCACTTTTTCCAGTAGCGTTTGGGCGCAGCTTTCCACGACTGATGCTAATGTCTCCATCCGGTCAAAGTCACCGCTTAGATATGCCGCTTCTGCTGCTTCTGTATGCAGCGCTAATGTTAGTTCGTATTGATTTTCCCAACTATTTACTGCCAGTAATTCTCTGCCACTATTGAAATATTCAACTGCTGCAGAATAGGCAGTAGCAGCTTTTGCTTTCTTTCCGGCAACCAGATTTAAGTGTGCTAATTGCTCCCTATCTAGCTCGTGGCTAATTAGATTTACTCCCACATTCAAGTGGTTGACAATATCAAACATTCTTTCTTCTCGCTCAACTTCTGGCGTATTCTTTAATAACAGTTGACCTATTTTTAAGTGAGTCGATCGCTTTTGCTCTTCGGGAATGAGGGAATAGGCTGCTTGTTGGACGCGATCGTGTAAAAACTTGTATTTGGGTAATTGGTCAGGGGTAATTAGTAATTGGTCAGATTTCTTCCCATTACCGATTACCGATTCGCTATAGCCCTCTGCTTGATAAAACTTATAAACTTCGCTAATGGGTAAAATTAACCCTTCTTGCAGCGCCTTCCATAGAGCTGTTGCGGTTTCTACGGGCGAATTTTCATCAACAATTGCTAACGTCGCCAAATCGAACTGACTGCCAATACAAGCAGCTAACTTTAAAACTTGCTGTGTCCTGCTTGGCAACTTTCGCAACTGAAGTGCCATGAATTCTACTACATCATCCGTTAGTGCCAAGGTTCGCACTCGGACGATATCGCACTGCCAATACCGAGATTCACAATTAAATTCAATTAGCCTATCTTCATGCAAAGACTTGAGGAATTGTGTGCTAAAAAATGGATTGCCTCGGGTTTTCTGATAAACGAGTTCTGTTAAAGGCAGAGCCAACGCTGTAGAACAAGCTAGAGTATCGGCAACTAAACTATTTACGTCTGCTCGATCGAGGGGAGCTAAGGTAATAGTATTCACCTTTGCTTCAGTTTTTTGAATATCTGCTAACGTCAGCATCAATGGATGCGCTGGAAACACTTCGTTATCGCGATAAGCTCCAATTAATAAGAGATAGCGGTTATCAATATCGCTCATCAGCAGTTGTATCAACTTCAATGATGCTGAGTCTGCCCATTGCAAATCGTCCAAGAATATCACTAAAGGATGTTCTTTTGTTGTGAATAATTGAAGGAATTTTTCCAACAACAAATTGAAGCGATTTTGACCGGCACTGCCCGAAAGTTCTGCGACTGGCGGTTGCGGTCCCATAATACGTTCGAGTTCGGGAATGACTTCAACTATCGCCCCAGCGCTATCGCCCAAAGCTGCCACAAGTTCTAACTTGAATTTTTCTACTTTGGCATCTGTTTCCGATAGCAATTGTCCCATTAAATCGCGAAAAGCTTGGACAAATGCTGAAAAGGGGAGGTTGCGTTGGAATTGGTCAAATTTGCCTTTAATAAAGTAGCCTCGCTGTCTCACAATTGGTTTGTGGACTTCGTTGACAACAGCGGTTTTGCCAATGCCGGAGAAACCGGCAACGAGCATCATTTCGGTGCTGCCGGCACTCACGCGCTCGAAGGTCGATAGCAGGGAGAATACTTCGTTTTCTCTACCGTATAATTTTTCTGGGATGATGAAGCGATCGCACAAATCTCGCTGCCCGATTGTAAAGTTAGTCAGCGCCCCTGTCTCTTGCCACTCGTGCCAACAAGTTTCCAAATCAAACTTCAGTCCTAAGGCGCTTTGATAGCGCTCTTCAGCATTCTTTGCCATCAGTTTGCTAACAATTTCAGACAACACCAATGGAACTCTCTGGTTGATAATTGAGGCTGCGAGTGGTTGTTTGGCGAGGTGGCAGTGTACCAAATCCATTGGATCGTCTGTTTGGAATGGTAATTTTCCTGTTAGTAATTCGTAGAATGTTACTCCTAGCGAGTAGAAATCTGTGCGGTAATCAATGCCTCGGTTCATTCGCCCAGTTTGTTCAGGAGATATGTAAGGTAAGGTGCCTTCGAGGACGTTGGGAGTTTGAATTTCTTGGGTTTCGCGCGGCAACAGGGAAGCGATGCTGAAGTCAATCAGCTTGACTTCTTTACTGCTGGGGTTAATTAGAATATTGGCGGGCTTGAGGTCTTTATGGATAACGTGGTGGCGATAAAGTCCGTCAAGGGCGTTGGCAATTTGAATCGCAATGGGCAGAAACTCTCTAACGGGTAAGCTTTCTAGGGGTGCGTTGCTCTCGGATGCTAGACGAGCGAGGTAGCTACTTAAGGGAATTCCGCCAAAGTCTTCCATCACCAGAGCATAGTGGTTCTGGTAAGTCTCCAGGCTGTATGCCTTGACACTGCCGGGGATCTCTAAGTTTTTAGCAATGACGTACTGGTTGCGGAAGTGAACCAGTTCGTTGAAGCAGGGAAAGTTATTTCGCAGCAGTTTGATAACGACCGGCTGCCCATTTTCCGAGCGAAGACCGCGATACACTAGAGTTCGAGTGCCTGCGTATATTTGCTCGTTTATGTGATATCCTAGAAAAAGATTTGTTATGCTACCCATACCTACGTATTCCTACTGCTTTTGTCAAGCCTGAAGCTTTTTAGAGTTGATATTTACTATTGTCGCTCTATCTCCCCGGCTATTGCTTGAATTACATTTTTCTTAACATATTTTGGATATCAAATTATGAAATAGCTATTTGAAAAACAAGACTTAATATTTTATGTAAGAGCTGTTGATACGGCAGTTGAGACTAAGTAGAAAATGACTTAGCTAAAGCGGATGGAACGACAGCAGTTCAGGGAAGAGGAACTTCAGAAGCTAATTAATAGGCGTGGCATAATTATGGGATGATTTCTGACACTCTCGGCTCTAAATAAACTGAGATTCTTGATTCAAAAAGGATGCGCTGGCTCTACCAGATGCTCCCAAGGTGTCAGAAATCCTTGAAATAGGCTTCGTTGATGAGTTACAAACGAACGTTTGTGGCTAAAAAAATACAAATTAGGGTTATGGACAACTGTCAACCTTTTTCGGCAAGCCATCTTAGGCTGGGTTCTGGACGATCGCTGACAAGACTTGCGCGCAAACTCTGACTGTAATCGGTGAAATTTTATCAATTTTTTGATAGACTTGATTTTCGCGGCTTGAGAGTTGACTGCACAATAAGACAGGTTTTACCAGTTGTGAACCGCGCTGCTACATTGCACCTACCGACTGAGCGGGCAGGTGGCTTTTGTGTCTGCGGGCGCTGACGAAAGCAACTCAACAGCGCAGCAAGCAAAATAACGCTAAAGTCAATATCTACCTGTGTTCGCTGCAAGGCTACCCTTGCGGACTCAGGAAAAACACACGCAAAAAACTCGTGAAGCGCAGCTATCCCGTAGGGAATCGCCTGCAATGTATCTAGTTGCAGGGCGGCGATTGCCCAAAGAATCACTGCTTTTTAACAGCAGGGTATTCTAGGAGACATCTCCGAGAGGATGCGAACGAGATAATTTAAAATCTGCAAACAGGGTTTCAGTGCTAAGTACAGGCCGCATAGACGTAAATTTTTAATCAAATCAGCTTCCAATGTGCTGTTTTAAAGTTTACTAGGCTCCCACCGCTCGGCAGCTTTCTTTCTCCGAGCTATAAAAACGCATCAACCACACAATCACGGAAATAACATTCAATCAACATGGGTAACACGATCGATCCAAACAGAAACAGAAACGTGCATCAGACTGAGCGAGGAACTCCATTCGCCGGCCAAAGCTGGTTAGTGGAAGAAAGAGATGCCTGCGGTGTGGGGTTTATTGCCAACCAAAGCGGCGAAGCTACGCACTCGATTATTGAGAAAGCGCTGCCAGCTTTAACTTGTCTGGAACATCGCGGCGGTTGCAGCGCCGACCAAGATTCCGGCGACGGTGCGGGTTTAATGACCGCGATTCCTTGGGAATTGCTGGATGCTTGGTTTGCCGAACAGGGAATTGTGCCTCCGGCGCGGGAAAACTGCGGCGTGGGAATGCTGTTTTTGTCTCAAGATAAATTTCAAGCGACTATAGCGCGGCAGGTGGTTGAGCAAGTTCTGACCGATCGCGGGCTGAAAGTTTTGGGATGGCGCCAAGTTCCCATTGTACCGTCGGTTTTGGGCGAGCAAGCGCTAGAAAATCAACCTCAAATCGAACAAGTAATTGTCAGTTCACCGCACTTAGCCGGAGACGAACTCGACAGACACCTATTTCTGGCGCGCCGCACGATCGGACACGAGCTGTCAAAGCGCCCCAACTTCACCCGCGAAGACTTTTATACTTGCTCTTTCTCCTGCCGCACGATCGTCTATAAAGGCATGGTGCGATCGGCCGTACTGGCAGAATTTTACCCCGACCTGAAAAATCCCGCTTATAAAAGCTCCTTTGCCGTCTATCATCGGCGCTTCAGCACCAACACCCTGCCCCGCTGGCGCTTAGCCCAGCCGATGCGCTTGCTGGGACATAACGGGGAAATTAACACGCTGTTGGGCAATATTACCTGGATGAAGGCGCGACAAGCGAATTTAGCTCACCCGAATTGGAGTCAAGCTGATATCGACACGTTTAACCCAATTGTCAATCCCGAAAGCAGCGATTCGGCAAACTTGGACAACGTGATGGAGTTGTTGGTACACTCCGGCCGCACCCCCCTAGAATCCCTGACAATTCTGGTGCCCGAAGCTTACAAAAATCAGCCGGATTTGGCTGAATATCCAGAAATTGTCGATTTTTACGAATATTACAGCGGCATTCAAGAACCTTGGGACGGCCCCGCACTGCTGGTATTCAGCGATGGCAAACAAGTAGGTGCTACGCTCGATCGCAACGGTTTGCGACCGGCCCGCTACTGCATTACTAAAGACGGTTTGGTAATTGTGGCTTCCGAAGCCGGAGTTGTCGATATTCCCGAAGCAGATATTGTCGAAAAAGGCCGTTTGGGACCAGGACAAATGATTGCAGTTGACCTGCAAACCAACGAAATTCTCAAAAATTGGCAACTCAAGCAGCGCATTGCTAAGCGGCATACCTACGGCGAATGGCTGAAACAAAACCGCGAAATCTTGCAGCCGCAGCCTTTTGCGGAAACAGCAACCCTCGACTCGCAAACCCTGTTAGCAACCCAAACTGCTTTCGGCTACACAGCGGAAGATTTGGACATGGTGATCGTCGAGATGGCGAGTTCTGGGAAGGAACCGACTTTCTGCATGGGCGACGACGTTCCCTTGGCTGTGTTGTCAGAAAAGCCTCAGTTGCTGTACAACTATTTCAAACAGCGGTTCGCTCAAGTGACAAATCCGCCGATCGACCCCCTGCGCGAGGGGATGGTGATGTCGCTGACGATGAGTGTCGGCCTGCGGGGCAATTTACTGCAAGCAGTACCAGAAAATGCCAAGCGGCTGAAAATTGATTCCCCCGTACTCAACGACGCTGAACTGTATTTCTTGAAAGAGCAAAAGTCTTTCGCCGCAACCGAATTGTCAACACTTTACAAAATTTCTGCCGGGCCTGGAGGTTTGAAAACCGCAGTCGAGCAACTTTGTCAAAAGGCGGCTGCTTCGGTGCGCGAGGGTTCGAGGATTTTGATTTTGAGCGATCGAGTCTCGAAGGCAGAAGGCGGATCTTCTTCTGTTGGATTGAGTGCAGAATGTACTTATATTCCGCCCTTCCTGGCAGTTGGCGCGGTTCACCACCACTTAATTAGCGTCGGCCTGCGGATGCAAACTTCGCTGGTTGTGGATACCGCCCAATGTTGGAGCACTCACCACTTCGCTTGTTTGATCGGTTACGGTGCGGTGGCTGTTTGCCCTTACCTGGCCTTGGAAAGCGTGCGCGCCTGGTGGTATGACACCAAGACTCAAAATTTGATGCAGCACGGCAAAGTTGCCAATATTACCGTGGCACAGGCTCAAGCTAGATACCGCACAGCGGTGGAAAACGGCTTGCTGAAGATTATGTCGAAAATGGGGATTTCGCTATTGTCTAGCTATCAAGGGGCGCAAATCTTTGAGGCGATCGGCATTGGCGGTGATTTGCTCGATTTGGGTTTCAAAGGCACTGTTTCCCGCATCGGCGGTTTGAGTGTAGCGGAACTGGCTAACGAGGTAATGTCTTTCCACACTCAGGCTTTCCCAGAATTGCACCTCAAAAAGCTGGAAAATTACGGCTTCGTGCAGTACCGCCGGGGTGGTGAATATCACATGAACAGCCCGGAAATGGCGAAGGCTTTGCACAAGGCTGTAACTACTTTTAAGGCTCAGACTAACAGTAACGGCAATGGGGCAGAACCAAAAATGACACCATTTGGTGACAAAAATGGTGAAAGTGCCTACGACCATTATGAGGTTTACAAGCAACTGCTCGAAAATCGCCCGGTAACGGCTTTGCGGGATTTGCTGGATTTCCAGAGCGATCGCCCTTCCATTCCCATTGAAGACGTAGAATCTGTAGCAGATATTGTCAAGCGGTTCGCCACCGGCGGAATGTCTCTCGGCGCTTTGTCCCCGGAAGCCCACGAAACGCTAGCCATCGCCATGAACCGCATCGGCGGCAAATCCAACTCCGGCGAAGGCGGGGAAGACCCGGTGCGCTACAAAGTGCTAAACGATGTGAGCGCGGCGGGATTCTCACAAACGCTACCTCACTTGAAAGGTTTGCAAAACGGCGATACAGCTTCTTCATCCATCAAACAAGTAGCTTCGGGACGCTTCGGGGTGACTCCTGAATACCTGATGAACGCCGAACAAATCGAAATTAAGATCGCACAAGGTGCGAAACCGGGTGAAGGCGGTCAATTGCCAGGGGCGAAAGTGAGCGAGTACATTGCTTATTTGCGCCGATCGAAACCGGGTGTGACGCTAATTTCCCCTCCTCCTCACCACGATATTTATTCGATCGAAGATTTGGCGCAGTTGATTTTTGACTTGCACCAAATCAATCCCAAAGCAGGAGTTTCGGTGAAGTTGGTGTCGGAAGTTGGCATCGGGACTGTAGCCGCTGGTGTCGCCAAGGCAAATGCTGATGTGATTCAAATTTCCGGTCACGATGGCGGCACTGGTGCTTCGCCACTAAGTTCGATTAAGCACGCAGGTTCTCCGTGGGAACTCGGGTTGACTGAAGTTCACCGGGTGCTAATGGAAAATAAATTGCGCGATCGAGTTTTGCTCCGCGTTGACGGTGGTTTTAAAAGCGGCTGGGACGTGATTGTAGGCGCTTTGATGGGCGGCGAAGAGTACGGTTTCGGCACGGTGGCAATGATTGCAGAAGGCTGCATTATGGCTCGCGTTTGCCACATGAATAGTTGTCCGGTGGGCGTGACTACTCAACAAGAACACTTGCGGAAACGGTTCCCCGGAACGCCGGAACACGTTGTTAATTTCTTCTATTTCGTAGCACAAGAAGTGCGGAGTTTGCTGGCGAAATTGGGTTATAAGTCGATCGCAGATATCATCGGCCGCGCGGATTTGCTGAAAATGCGCGAGGGGGTGCAACTAACTAAAACCCAAGCGATTAATTTGGATTGTTTGACCAAGTTACCTGATACTAAGAACGATCGATCTTTCTTGATACACGGCGACGTACACACCAACGGGCCAGTATTAGACGATGATTTGCTCGCAGATGCTGAGATTCAAAGTGCGATCGCCAATCACGGCACTGTTAGCAAGAATGTAAAATTGGTGAATACCGATCGCACTGTAGGCGCAAGAATCAGTGGTGCGATCGCACAGCAACACGGTAACACCGGCTTTAGCGGTCAAATCACCCTCAACTTCACTGGTAGCGCGGGCCAAAGCTTCGGCGCGTTCAATTTACCAGGGATGACGCTGGTACTGTCAGGCCAAGCCAACGACTACGTTGGTAAAGGAATGCACGGCGGCGAAATCGCGATCGCACCGCCGGCTGGTGCGACTTATGATGCTTCCGAAAATGCGATCGTCGGTAACACTTGTTTGTATGGTGCGACGGGGGGAACTCTGTTGGCTGCGGGTAAAGCTGGCGAACGGTTTGCGGTGCGTAACTCGATGGCGAAAGCAGTCATTGAAGGTGCTGGCGATCACTGCTGCGAGTACATGACTGGTGGCGTGATTGTCGTGTTAGGAAAAGTCGGTCGCAACGTCGGCGCTGGAATGACTGGCGGCTTGGCTTATTTCCTTGATGAAGATGGCAGTTTCCCGGCTCATGTCAACGGGGAGATTGTGAAGATGCAGCGCGTTTGTACGGCGGCTGGGGAGGCGCAATTAAAGGAGTTGATTGAGGCTCAGTGCGATCGAACGGGCAGCAAGAAAGCTGAGAAGATTTTAGCAAATTGGTCGGAATATTTGCCTAAGTTCTGGCAAGTTGTGCCGCCAAGTGAAGCGAATTCGCCGGAGGCTTCGGAACAAAAGATTGCTGTGGAAGTTTAATTTTCCAGTTGGTTAAATAGATGAGGGGCGACGCAAGTTGCCCCTTTTTTAATCTTCATATCAAATCCCTTGGTATCGAAATTTTTCATCTCTCTCTTCTCTTCCTCAGCGTCCTCTGCGCTCTCTGCGGTTTAATCATTCCGAAACATTGGCTTTCCTCTTTTAACCGTTGTTTTATTAATCACCAGATAACAGAAATTACACCTGAAGCCGTAATATTTCCATCGCACGTCAACAGCGCAACAGTTTCACCTTGATTTTGCAAAATCATTGCGGTTGCTACAATTTGACGATCGTGCATTTCATGGATGCTCAATAAGCTGAGCGTTTGGGTGATGATGGTTCTATCGAGTGGATAAATCGCGATTCTAGGATCGCTGTTAACTGCATTCAACAAAGCATTCACAGATGGAATTGATGTTTTTCTTCGTTCTACAATCCATGCAGCTTCAGCCAAGGCGATCGCAGGTAGAACAAGCTGACTGGTCAAATTGGAGAGAATTGCTTGGGCTTGAGTCCCCAATCTTTGATTTCCTTCGAGAAACCAGATCAGCGCGTGGGTATCAATGACATATTTCATCTGCAGCTATGACCAATCTAATTCATCGTCAGTATCCCCTTGAAACTCGGCAATCTCGAAAGCGTCTGCGGTAGATTGTTGAGTACCAGCAAACATTCCAAACTTGATAAATGTAGGCGATCTAGGAATGGATGGCGCAGCCAAAAAAGTAATCACCACGCGGCTTTCATAAATGTTTTCAGGAACTTCTAAAAGTTCGATGACTCCATTTCTGTAAATTCCTTCAAATGCTTGGAGCATAATGATTTACCTCGCGTACAATATGGTCTATCGACTCGCTAGTTAACAATCCCAGTCTAACAAATCTTCCCCCAAAAACACCAATTTTTGATAATATAATAGTTTCAGCCAATATAACATTATATCAAATCTGTCGGGCGCTCGGCATTCGCGGAGGTGCTGTTTTCCACATCAAATCTATTTCTTCCGGTGTCAATCCATAAGCTTGATTAACTAAGTCGGATAAACGGTGTTCGAGTCTCAACGCCTCAGCTTTGCGAGATTGAATAGCGGGTGCATATTCATTATAAGTTTCGCGGACTGCTTTTAGTCCAGCAACGCCGAGAGGATCGGATGATTTAGTTTTCGGCATTCGCTTTCTGATTTCTGCTACAAATTCTGCAAAGGAAAGGGCAGAAAAATCTTCGAGTTTTTCTCCGACTTTATCAATTAAATAAGTGATTTCTAGCCATTGCAAGACATCTCGATGAGTTTCTTGATTAGTTTTGGCGATTTCAATTAAACGGCTGACAATTGGTTCGACTTCGGCACGAATTGAGTCAGTTGGTGGTGCGATCGGAAGCTTTTCCATCAAGTAACCAGCAGGGTTTAGGGCCTCATCTTTCATGTGCTTTAAATACCGCCAATTGTGCCACCAGATGAGGGGTGAGTTGAGAACTGCTAATATATATAAATCGTCTTTGGGGAGGATAAAAACTTTATTATTTGTCAAATAACCATTTGTCTCATAGCTATACGAAGGATGGAATTGAATTTCTTGATATATAATTTTGGGTTTCTCGAATAGCTGCCAGTAGTCAATAGTATCTTGAATTTCATACCACTTATAATTACCAGCTTTGCGTCCTCCCCAATCACCATCTCTAGTGTCATTCCATTCTTTGGGACGGGGTTCTAATTGTTTTCGATACTGATTTAAATAAAACTTAATAGCAGGGTAATTATCAATTTCAATTCCTCGGCGAGCAAAAATCATCCAGAGGTTTGGCCATTGGGAGTACCAACGTTTTATATCTTGACCTCTGAGATATGGTTTGATAACTTCAGCAGACTTCGGGTCGGATTGAATCAAACTATTTTTGGTGGCTTCATCAATTAAAAATGCTTCATTTAATCCAGTTAATATTCCCCAATAAGGCTTAATTTCAGCAAAGTCTTTGAGTGCAATCCCTGCTTGCTGAATTTTTTGCATCAACTCATAAACATTTGGTATTTCTAAACTCCATGCCTCACCATTAAAGCGCGACCAAGGAATGTCATAACCGTTTTGTTGCACGTATTGCGTGAGATTGATATTATCAAGTTGCTCACGGGGAACCGGACAAATAATCACAGGCAATTTAGGTTGTGGTTTTTTCTCCTCAATCTCCTTCTTTGTTTCAGATGTAGAGGAAAATGGATTAGGTTTTCGTACTGCTACAATACAAGGAAAAGTATCAGCATCTTCAAAAATTGGAGCGTGTCCAAAATCAATAATCTGCTCAAACACGGCACGATCAGCAAAAAACTTGCGAAGCGGTTCGCCATAACCTGAACTCAGCCATTTATTAGTTACAATATAAGAAAGAATCCCCCCTGGCTTAAGAAGTTTAAATCCTTTCTCATAGAAATAAGTATACATATCCGCCATTCCATGATAAGACTCGTAATTAGCTTGTAGGTAAGGCTTAAGCGAGGAAAACAACTTTTGGCGCACGTAAGGCGGATTGCCAATGACAACATCAAAACCGCCATCAGCAAAAATCTGGGAAAATTCAGCTTGCCAATCAAACGCTGTATCTGCTACATTACTGTCAGCGACGATCGAGTTTCCCGCTTTAATATTATCATCCAAATAAGTCAGCGTTTTACCCGCTTGGGCCGTCTTCAACCACAGGGAAAGTTTGGTAATTTCCGCCGATTCCGGCAGCAAATCTACGCCGTACAGGTTGTTGCTTAAAATGCTTCTGTCAAATTCAAGCGAGTTGCCGTCTTTTGGCTTACATCCCAAAGCATTCAATTCGCGATCGACTCTTTCGTACTGCTGCATCAAATAATCAAAAGCCGCAATCAAAAAAGCACCCGAACCGCACGCCGGATCGATGACGCGCGTTTTTTGCAGCACCTCGTCTCGATACGCTTTCCAAAACTTAATTGCAGTTTTCTTTGCCGGCTGCACCGAATCTTCAGCAACTTCGCCCATTAGGAATAAATCGCGCAATTCTTGCTCTCGACGCTGCAAATAGCCACCGAGAGAAACCTCGACAATATACTGAGTAATAAAAGCTGGCGTGTAAAACACACCTTGAGTTTTTCGCTTGCCTTTTTTCTGATTGTACTCCTGTCCGGTAGTTTCAGCATTTAATTCTTCCAAATCTGTAACAGACTGCTCGAAGATATGCCCCAAAATATCGACGGAAACTTCGGTATCAAAATCAAATCTGGTCAGCTTATTAAGGAGACTGCATAAGGGATTTGGCACAGTCAATTGTGCGTCTAAAACCGGATCGAATTTAAATAAACCGCCGTTGTATCCCGGTACAGGAGGGTCATCATTTCCCACATCCACCCAGCGAAATACAGATTGATAATTTTCCCAAATTAATCTAGGATTGTATTGGTCTTTGTGGTCGTGAGCGTTGCTGAGGGTGTTTCGCGGCAGCAATCCTTTATCTTCACAAAAAGCAATGAATAAAACGCGGTCTAAAGTTTTTTGAGCTTTTTCGATGAGTACGCGATCGCGGTTGGGGATATCCTGCGGCCCAGTAAAGCGAAAATGTTTGACGAGAGCGAGTCGAATTGCTTTGTACTCTTGATATAATTTATTTGTAATTTCTTCTTGAGCTTCGTCAGAGTCTTTTAACAGTCTGTCAATAACAGAAACTGTTTGCTCTTGGTTTTTAGGCAAAAAATTGCGGCGACACAGCAGAAAGTAAAACCGCTTAAAAGCTGCAATATCCGCCAAGTCAGCCATAAAAAATTGTTCGTAATAAGCGGGAGTTTTATTGGTATGATAAAGTCGTAACTCTCGATAATTCGAGACAATAATCCAGCGACAATCGGGTGTATAATTAGCGTAGCGCCAACCTTGGTCAACTGCTGATTCGGTTCGCCCGGATGCGGGACGGTCTAAATCATTTTTTGCTCCCTTGAGTTCGATAGGAGCAATCACTTTACCTTGCAGGGACACGGCTGTGCTTTTAGGATTGCCAGCAGCAGTAAAAAAGCCGATCGCCCCGTCAGCAGAACCGCCACCCTCAGATATCGTTTGTTCCGCGTTAATTTCCCAAGCTTTCCCCGCACCTTGAATTACCGAGCAATATCCCAAAGTATCCTGAAAGATATCATTAATAAAACTGCCGTGCAGGGAAACTTCTTTAACTTCGTCTAACGTACCCGTTTTAAGTGCAGCAATCCACTTTCCCAATTTGTGGTGGCGCACTTCAATATCTTGGGGAAAGCTAAAAGCACGCAAAGCAGTGTTGAGTGTTTTGCTGTGAAAAAGGGCGCGAGTAGAGCGATTTGTCATCTTTTCAAGCAGGTTAATAAAGTTAATTTTACAGCATCCAAGTGCAACAGCGGCTCAGACCTTCTGCTATCAAATCAGTTATACTCCAAGGTCGATCGCACCCTACCCCCTCAAAAATGCGTGTAAAGCGCAGCTATCCCGCTCTTAATGGCTCCCTCAAGAGTCAAAAACGCCACCTCTAAAGCTGAGCTAGCTCTCATTTACTTTGCATATCGTAATTATCAAGAAAAGCTATAATTTTTTCTCAGTGGCTTTCCCCTGCTCCCTTCGGGTTTTACAGCAAAAGTTAAATACAGGTGAGCTTATCTGCACGGAGCGAAAAGTTTTGTTACAATAGGTAAGCTGTTACAAATCGTAACTTATGCTGATTTCTATTTTAATAATTGACGTTGCCCTCGTTGCCTGGTCTTTGCACTTAATGCAAGAGGCGATCGCGCAACGGGAATTTTCACTAATGCTAGCCGGCACCCTAGTTGCTGTCTCAGCCGCCGCCCTGCTAGTTGTCTACTTCCTCATGGGGTCTTGTTTGAGCCATTTAACCGAAATATCCCAACACACTTACTAGATCATAGTAGGGGATTGACCATTGTCCAGAAGCGAGGAGAGTTTTGTGGAAAAGAAGCCGAAAGCCTTGCCAGCCGAAGGCTCAAAACTAATTTCCCCAAAAAGCTTGACAAATATTGGTTAGTTAAGGCATGATTGAGAGCGCGAAAAGAAAGGGGAATTAGCTCAGTTGGTAGAGCACTACAATGGCATTGTAGGGGTCAGCGGTTCGAGCCCGCTATTCTCCATAAATCAAAATTAGGGATAAATTACTTCTGTGCCCTTACTTGTAGGGAAACCGCACTGCCGTGTCCTCATCGCCGTCTACTTAGTCGTACTAAACAGCATTGGCGTGTCGTTAAATTCGATCGCCCTACACACCGCGAAAACCAATTTTCCCGTAAAATCAAAACAGTCTACCCGCAACCAAAGCGCTACCTGTGGCAAAGTCAACTGAACCCAGCAATCCAGAGAGGCCGAGCCAACTTGCCCGCACGCCTCTGTACGACCTATCATTAGAACTCAAAGCCCGAATGGTCCCCTTTTCCGGGTGGGAGATGGCGGTGCAGTACGCAGGCATTAGCAGCGAACACCAAGCAGTACGCCAGCAAGCAGGAATGTTCGACATTTCCCACATGGGCAAATTCTGTTTGACAGGGAAACAACTAATAGAAAAATTTCAACCCTTAGTACCCTCAGACTTAAGCCGCTTGCAACCCGGTCAAGCTCAATATACAGTCTTACTAAACGCCAAAGGCTGCATCTTAGACGACATTATTTTCTACTGCCAAGAACCCGATGCCACCACTGGCGAAGAACGTGCCGTAATCATTGTCAATGCCGCCACTCGCATCCCAGACAAAACCTGGATCACCACTCACTTAGAATTGAGCGAACTCTGTTTTACAGACATCTCCGAAGATAAAGTTTTAATTGCCCTTCAAGGGCCAGAGGCTGTTAACTATCTCCAGCCTTTTGTGGAAGACAACCTCGCACCAATTAAAGCATTTGGTCACTTAGAAACAAATGTGTTGGGACAGCCGAGTTTTATCGCCAGAACTGGTTACACGGGCGAAGATGGGTTTGAAATCATGGTGGATGCCGAAGTAGGAAAAGAACTGTGGCAAAAATTGTTAGCTGCAGGAGTTGTACCCTGCGGGTTGGGTGCAAGAGATACCTTGCGTTTAGAAGCAGCAATGGCTCTTTACGGTCAAGATATCGACGACAATATCACGCCTTTAGAGGCTGGATTGGGTTGGGTTGTTCACCTCGACACTAAAGGCGATTTTATTGGTCGCGAGGTTTTGGAACAGCAGAAAGCGAGTGGAGTATCAAAGCGGTTGGTAGGTTTAGAAATGCAGGGGCGGCACATTGCGCGCCACGGCTATCCGGTAATATTTGAAGGCGAAACAGTAGGAGAAGTTACTAGCGGTACATTATCCCCTACATTGAATCGGGCAGTGGCCCTCGCGGTTGTTCCGGCAAAATTAGCGAAAATCGGTCAGCAATTAGAAATCGAGATTCGCGGGAAAAACTATGGGGCTAGTGTGGTGAAAAAACCATTTTATCGATCGCAAAAGCGGCTAAATTAAATGTATGGTGTCTTAGCTAAAATTATCTTCGCTAGACAAGATGGCATAGATATTTGATTGATAGAACAACCGCCGATGCAAGGCAGATAAACGCAGATAATTTTAAGATGGTTTGCGACTTAATGCTAAAAGTCTGCTGCAAATCAAGAAAATCCCTGGGTGAGGTACTCTAGGAGTTTCAGATATTAAACACCCATAGTTTAATAAGATTTAACTGATACTTTTTTATTGCAAGGAATTGACATGGCACTAACATACCCCGATGACCTGAAGTACCTAGACACCCACGAATACATCCGACTCGAAGGCGAAATTGCCACCATCGGCATTAGTGCCTTTGCAGTTGACCAACTCGGCGATATTGTTTTTCTAGATTTGCCCGAAGTCGGTGCAGGTTTGGAAAAGGGCGAAGCTTTCGGTACAGTCGAGTCAGTGAAAGCGGTTGAAGACTTGAAAGCACCTGTTACGGGTACTGTCGTAGAACGCAATGATGAGATTATAGAGTCTCCCGAAAATTTGGCAGAAGACCCCTACAGGGACGGGTGGCTGCTGAAAGTGCGCGTTGAGAATCCCAGCGAAGTCGATGACGCTTTATCCGCCCAGAAGTATCGCCAAATGGTCGAAGGGGAATAGGGCATAGGGCATGGGGCTCGTTGATAATTCCACAATCCCCCAGGGTTGAAACCCACGGGGCTTTTAGCACAAGTCGTCTAAAGACGACTGATAGCCAATCCGGCTTCAATACCCCTTTATCTCTTAGTCGGCCGAAACAGACTTCGTTTGACTCTCGACAGGGGTTTCAACCGCTGACCTTAATCTAAGGTCGTCTAAAGACGACTTTAGCTATAAGACAGGGGTTTCAACCCCTGTCGGACTTTGATACACGCCAAAAATCTTGCTTAGTCGTCTTCAGACGAGTGTAGCTGTGAGACAGGAATTTCAACTCCTGTCGGACTTTCATAGACGCAGAAAATCTTCCTGGTTGTCTTAGCAAAATGTTACAAACAAAGAAGCAAAAGTCTATTCAGGAGAATCCGCCTTGGTACTCTACAGCCCTCAACTTGAACCCAGTCAGCAGCAAAACCTTTCCTCCATCAATGGTTTTGCGGGTCGGCACATTGGCCCGACACCCAGCGAAATCCAGCAAATGCTCAATGTTTTGGGCATTTCCAGCCTCGATGAGTTGATTGACAAAACGGTTCCAGCGGCGATTCGCATTTCTCAACCCTTACAACTTCCCGCAGCGCAAAGCGAGTACAGCGCTTTGGCAGAATTGAAAGAAATTGCTGCAAAAAATCAGGTATTTCGATCGTACATCGGCACAGGATATCACGACTGCATCACACCCCCCGTCATCCAGCGGAATATCCTAGAAAATCCCGGCTGGTATACAGCTTACACTCCCTACCAAGCTGAAATTGCTCAAGGGCGATTGGAAGCTTTGCTGAACTTCCAAACCATGATAATTGACCTCACGGGTTTGGAAATTGCCAACGCTTCTTTGCTGGATGAAGGGACTGCGGCGGCGGAAGCGATGGCGGTGAGTTACGGCGCCAGCAAAAAGGGGGCAAAAGCGTTTTTTGTTTCCCAAGATTGCCACCCTCAAACTTTGGAAGTTGTGCAAACTCGCGCTAAGCCGTTGGGAATTGAGGTAATTGTCGGCGACCATCACAGCTTTGAGTTCGATCGTACAATCTTCGGCGCTCTCGTGCAATACCCCGCCACAGACGGCGCAATTTACGACTATACCGATTTTATTCTATCGGCACACGAAGTCGGCGCATTAGTCACAGTAGCCGCCGACATATTGAGCCTTTGCTTGCTCACACCCCCCGGCGAATTCGGCGCGGATATAGCCGTAGGAAGCACTCAGCGCTTCGGAGTGCCGATGGGATTCGGAGGGCCGCACGCCGCCTATTTCGCCACGCGAGAAGAGTTTAAACGGCAAGTTCCGGGGCGAATTGTCGGCGTTTCTAAAGATGCCAACGGCAAATCTGCTTTGCGTTTGGCATTGCAAACTCGCGAACAGCACATCCGCCGCGAAAAAGCAACCAGCAATATTTGTACTGCTCAAGTTTTGCTGGCAGTGATGGCGAGTATGTATGCTGTTTATCACGGCCCGTCTGGACTCAAAGATATTGCTGAGAAAGTATGGAGTTTAACGGCACTTTTGGCATCCGGTTTGAAAAGTTTCGGATACAAAATTGGTTCTCAACATTTCTTCGATACTGTGCGCGTAGAATTGGGAGATAAACCGCTGTCAGAAATTCTTGAAGCTGCTAAAGTTCGCAAAATTAATCTCCGAATATTCGATAATTCGACAGTGGGAATCACGTTAGATGAAACTGTCAGCGTTGAAGATGTGCAAGAGTTGTGGAAGATTTTTGCACAGGATAAAGATTATATCAGGGCTGACGGGCAGGATGCTCTCAACATTCCGCTGGATGCAGACGCATTGAGTTTATATCTGACATTACCAGATTTTTGCGATCGCACCAGCAGCTATCTCGCCCATCCTGTTTTCAACAGCTACCATTCAGAAACCGAACTTTTGCGCTATTTGCACCGTTTAGAAGCCAAGGATTTATCGCTGAACACATCGATGATTCCCTTGGGTTCTTGCACAATGAAATTGAATGCAACAGCAGAGATGATGCCAGTGACTTGGGCGGAATTTGGCAAGATACATCCCTTTGCACCCCCCGATCAAACTCGCGGCTATCAAATGATGTTCGTGCAACTAGAACAGTGGCTGGCCGAAATCACCGGTTTTGCGGGAATTTCTTTGCAGCCCAACGCCGGTTCCCAAGGCGAATACGCGGGCTTGTTAGTTATTCACCAATACCACGAACACCGAGGCGAATCTCACCGAAATATCTGTTTGATTCCCCAGTCAGCCCACGGTACAAATCCGGCTAGCGCGGTGATGGCGGGGATGAAAGTAGTTCCAGTAGAGTGCGATTCTCAGGGCAATATTGATGTTGCTGACTTACATAAAAAAGCAGAAAAACACAAAAATGAACTGGCAGCGTTGATGGTGACATATCCATCTACGCACGGCGTTTTTGAGGAAGAGATTAAAGATATTTGCGATATTGTCCACAACTGCGGTGGACAAGTTTATATGGACGGCGCAAATATGAATGCTCAAGTTGGTTTGTGCCGCCCTGGTGATTTTGGTGCTGATGTTTGTCACTTGAATCTGCACAAAACTTTTTGTATTCCCCACGGCGGCGGCGGCCCGGGAATGGGACCGATTGGGGTAATGTCTCATTTAGTGGAATTTTTGCCCAGTCATTCTATTCTTAACAGTCAACAGTCAACAGTCAACAGTCAACAAATATCAGTGGGTGCTGTTTCCGCGGCGCCTTGGGGAAGTGCTAGCATTTTGCCTATTTCTTGGATGTACATTCGGATGATGGGAGGAGTGGGTTTAACTGAGGCAACAAAAGTAGCAATTATTAATGCTAATTACATGGCAAAACGCTTAGAATCTTACTATCCGGTTTTGTACAAAGGGAAAGCTGGTTTGGTGGCGCATGAGTGTATTCTAGATTTGCGATCGCTCAAAAAATCTGCGGCTATTGAAGTTGAAGATATCGCTAAACGTTTGATGGATTACGGCTATCACGCACCGACGGTTTCTTGGCCTGTCCCTGGTACGGTAATGGTGGAACCGACGGAAAGCGAATCGAAGCAGGAATTAGACCGTTTTTGCGATGCGATGATTGCAATTCGATCTGAAATTGCGGAAATTGAAAAAGGTAATGTGGACGCGCAAAATAACGTATTGAAAAATGCGCCACACACCGCAGAATCTCTGATGGTTGATGAGTGGAATCGTCCTTATACTCGCGCGCAAGCGGCTTATCCGGCACCTTGGACTCGCGAATATAAGTTTTGGCCGGCGGTGGGCCGAATAGATAATGCGTTTGGCGATCGCAATTTTGTCTGTTCTTGTTTACCAATGGAGGCTTACACTCAAGGTTAAATAAGTCTCTCCGGGTGGGCAAGGGGCACTTTACACATATACTCTTGTGGGGTGCTTATAGCCCGCCCAAAAAATAAAATTTAAATGTATAACAGCTTATCAAGCTAAATAAACTCGCCGAAAACAATGTAATACAAGAATCACAACATCCCCAGGTAAAATAAAAAATGAATAGACGATTTTTGTGGTTGGCTCCCGAAAATAAATCGCGTTGGATTATCCTATTATTGTTAAGTTTTTTGGCTGCTTTGGGGGTAGTGGCAACAACAGCTTACATCAAAAATGGCATCGCTCAAACAGCCAATCCGACCTTATCTGTAGACGTTGGTGCCGATCGACATCCGATAAGTCCCGACATCTATGGTATGAATGATTATGCGATCGATAGCGCCCTCGCCAAAGAGTTGCGAATTCCGGTAGAACGCTGGGGGGCTAATCACACCAGCCGCTACAACTGGTTAGTCGATTCTTCCAACAGCGGCGATGACTTCTTTTTCGTGGGTGGCGGCGACAATAAAAATCCTGTTCCAGGCGATTCTATAGATAAAATTGTCAAAACCAACCGCCAAAACGGCAGCCAAAGCATCGTTACAATCCCGATGATTGGCTATGTAAATAAATTTAGCACTTGGAACTGCGGCTTTAGAGTATCCAAATACGGCCCGCAAGAAAAAACAAACCCCTACATTTTTCCAGAAGGCGATAAGTGTGGCAACGGTAAGCGTCCCGACGGCACTTTGATAACTGATAATAATCGCCTTGATGTCAGTATTATTAGCGACCCAGCTTTTCAACAAGCTTGGGTTCAACACTTAGTTAAAACCCACGGTACTGCTGCTAAAGGCGGTGTGCAAATTTATCAAATGGACAACGAACCAAGTGGCTGGGGAAATACTCACCGCGATGTTCATCCAGAAACGACAAGTTACGAGGAATTGCGCGATCGCACTTATCAATATGCGTCAATGGTAAAAGCTACAGATCCCACTGCTAAGGTACTCGGCCCGTCGGATTTTGGCTGGCCTGTCTATGTGGATTCGGGCGTTAAGGGCGATCGCGAAAAACACGGCGGTGCCTGGTTGGCGCGGTGGTACTTGCAACAAATGCGCGCTTATGAAAAGCAGAAAGGTGTTCGGATTCTCGACTATTTCGACGAACACTACTATCCTGCGGCGGACGATACCTGTTTGGCTAATTGTCCCGCCGGCGATGCCAAAACCCAAGCGCTACGACTGCGATCGACTCGTTCTCTCTGGGATGCTACTTATACTGATGAAAGTTGGATAGGAAAATACAATCCACCCTTAACAATTATCCCCCGGTTTCGAGAGTGGGTAAAACAGGATTATCCCGGTACAAAAATTGCAATTACTGAATACAATTGGGGTGGTTTAGAGTCGATTAACGGGGCATTAGCCCAAGCCGATGTACTGGGGATTTTTGGGCGGGAACAAGTGGATTTAGCGACGCTATGGGGGCCTCCTAAGTCCTCGGAACCGGGGGCTTATGCTTTCCGAATGTACATTAATTACGACGGAAAAGGCGGTAAGTATGGCGATACTTGGGTGCGCTCATATAGCACAGATCCAGGACTTTTGTCAATATACGGAGCCGATCGCAGTAGTGATGGTACTCTGACGCTGGTAATTATTAATAAAACCCACAACAATTTGACTAGCAAATTGAGTTTGAAAGGATTTCAACCGGCGGGGAAAGCTCAATTTTATACCATTTTGCCAAATAAGTGCTACAATGTCAGGTCAGAAAATTAAGGGATTTTTTATGAAGGTCAACTATCAA
>NZ_JAUBPS010000077.1:0-27396 GCF_036700865.1 Microcoleus sp. S13C4 | reverse complement strand
TGCTTAAGCTTCGGTGCGCCTACCTTAACGGATCAATATCCGTTTGATGCTCAAAAGCGCAAAACCGGGATGCTCCCCTATAAAGCAATTGTGTCCGAAGCTGGTATGGTGGCTAGTTTCAATCAAAATGATATCATCATTAATTGGGCAAATAAACAACCGCTAGCAAAACCTATAACTTGCTTGGGCGATGGACATGATGGAGTGTGGAATATATTTAAGGAAATCAGTTGTGAACAGAACAGAAGAGAAATTCTCGATTGGTATCATCTGAATCAAAATCTTCAGAAAGTAGGTGGTTCAATGAAGAGACTTAAGCAAGCAGAAGCATATTTGTGGCAAGGGAACGTAGAGAGCGCGGCAGCTCTATTTAGAAAGCTCAAGAAAAAATCAGCAGTGAATTTTTGCAAATATCTAGAAAAGCACAAACAAAGGATTATCAACTATGAAGTTTTCTCTATTGATGGCATCTGTTCAATTGGTTGGCTGAGCGGTAGAATCAGGGATTAAGCAAATAGCCAGACGAATTAAAATATCAGGAGCTAGTTGGAAATCAGAATATGTGGGGCAAGTATTAGCTCATCGTTGTGCTTACTTGAACGGGTTAATTGGAAATCATGGGAAAACTTAATAAGTATAATTACTCACCGCAAAAGTGACATGCTCCCTTTTTGTCTTAGGTCTAGACTGTAAGCCATTTTTTTCTAATTAACTATTTTTATCGATTTTATCATGATCTTACCTCTGTCTCACATTTATTTGAAATGACTATAACTACCGATGTTTCTCAAAAATGGTTACAGGATTATGTAAATAATAAATATTCCTCAATCGAACGCATAGTAAAGGTTAAACCTCAAAAAAAAGTCATATTGAATGTTGAATGTGACGAACTGTGGTCATTTGTAGATTGCCAACCAAATAAACAATGGGTATGGTTGTTAGCAATGGATAGAGAGACCCGAGAGATTATTGGTGTTTATATTGGCGCTCTTCGCGCATTCCTGAGCAAGACAATTATGGAATTCTCTACCTCCTGTATATCGACAATGCGCTGTTTGCTATACAGATTTTTGGCAGGCTTATGCTTGTATTTTTCCCAGCAAACGCCATAAGCCAGTTGGCAAAGATCGTGGAAAAAATAATCATAGTGAAAGATTTAATAATACTTGGCGCCAACGTGTTTCTCGTCTCGTAAGAAAGACTCTCTCATTTTATAAAAAGTTAGAAAACCATATTGGTGCTATTTGGTATTGTGTCCATCATTACCACTATACTGTGAGGCAATAAATATTCAATCACTACATATTTACTACTACCCAAAAAATAAGCTGCTCGATTCCGCAATATTGACCACAAAGCCTTACTATAGCCCCAAGTTGTGACAAAGGGCGCAACTGTTTCTTCTTTATTCACAACTACAGCACTGCAAATGGTCATAAACGGAATCCCCAGGAAATCTGCCACCGTCTCTGCGCCTAGTGAAACTTGGTCTATCAGCAAGGGTTCTATGCCAGTGGCTTTGAATGCTTGTGGAAGTTCTCGCAGAAAAAAATCCCCTGTTTTTCCTATACAGTTAATGGTATATCGTAATGCTGTCATTCCACTCAGTTTCTCTAGTTGGGTAAGCAATTGCACTATTTTGCCAGCGGGATATTCAGATTAACCAATTGCGTGAAATTCCAATCCTGCGACTAGTGTGTTGGCTTGAGCATCGAGTATCCCGAATAGGGTGACGCGATGACCGCGCCGTTGCAGTTCTTTCCCCAAGGGCAATATAGTGTTAAGATGACCAGTTGAGGCGGGACAAATCAGACCAAAATGAGTCATAAAGAAAAGCCAGATGCGAGAAAATTCGTGGCTTTAGCGCTGAGAGGAAAGCAAATGAGCGGTTTTAACCGGAGTGAGTATTGATTTACTACAGGGGGGTTACTTGGTTGAGTGCGCTTTTATCATAGACTTTCAAGGGGACAATTACTGCGTTAAACATTTCGCCCTGTACGTATCGTATTTTTTGGGGCTTGCGCCCCTCCTTTTCGGGGGAGTAATGTTAGCTTCGCGAATGTTTTTTGAGCTGGCGCCAGTCAGCAGCACTTGGTTAGTTCAATGTCCCAGATTCCTGACGGCGAGTAAATCTCAAATAGACTGAGTTCTTTGCCGTTGAGCTTCGTACATGATGAGGGCTGCGGCGATCGACACATTTAAAGATTCTACGCCACGACTCAGGGGAATTTGGATTTGTCGATCGGCCAAACTCCTCAATTCTTCCGACAAACCAGAGCCTTCGTTGCCCAAAACTATCAGAGTCGGCACTCGCAAATCTACTTCCCAATAAGTTAAACTGGCCCCGGCGACGGTTGCTAAAATTTGCATTCCTCGATTTTTATACGCGGAGACTTCGGCGGTTAAATCTGGACTGACTGCCATGGGTAGCTTAAACCAAGCTCCTGCCGAAGCGCGCAGCACTTTGGGATGGTCTAAATCGGCGCTGTCAGCGCTCAGCAGCAAACCGTCAGCATTAGCAGCCGCAGCAGTGCGGACGATCGCCCCCAAGTTGCCGGGATCTTGAATTGTTTCTAGGGCTATTCCTAAAGTTGACAATTCTGCAGGCGGGGTGGAGGTGCGGGGTGCGGTGGCGACAATGCCGTCGGGTTGGACTGTAGTGGCGATCGACTCTAATACTTTTGCACTTACTAATTCGGTGCGATCGGCTAAACTACCAACTTGCTCCCAAAGTTCCCCGTGCTCCTCCAGCCATTCGGGAGTGCAGCAAACGGTTGCTAGCGGGTATTTAGCCGCGCAAGCTTCCTCCAGCAAGTGCGTCCCTTCGAGTAAAAATAATTGTTGTTCCCTGCGTCCCTTCGGGCTGTGCAGCTTGCGAATTTCTTTAACTAGGGGGTTTTGAATACTTGTCAGCATTGTTTAATTCAGCAGAGCGAATGGGGTTATTGCCTGTATCGGGTTAACCCCAAACTTCCTTCTGCCTTGGGAATGCGGAACCCGGGACTTGAACCCGGAAGGCTTGCACCACATGAACCTGAATCATGCGCGTCTACCAATTCCGCCAGTTCCGCATCGGTCACGAATTACTACTATGCCATATGTTTACCGATATGTCAAGTGTTTTGGGGAATTTATTTTTTTGTGGGCTGCGAGTAATAGGGAGAACTTTGAGATCCCCCCTATCCACCCTGCTTAAATAAGGGGGGCTAGGGGAATCTCCAAATTAATATTACACCTTTTTTGCCGCCCTTGTCTTCCACCACAAACCCATTCCAGCAGCCACACACGTACCAACAGCAGTCATGGGTTCCTGTACAGGTTCCTACTCATAAATTGCACTAACTGTAGTGTTATATAGCCTTTCTCAAAAAGATGAGGTACAATAACAGCAGTGTGTAAACCAGTTAAAAATATTTGACGATGTAACGCAGACCCAAACGCAAAGTCTATGGCTTTTCCTAACTCTTGATAATTAGTAGTATTGATAGAACGGAGAATAATTTTAAGTTTTGACCACAGATTTTCAATGGGTGAAAAATCTGGTGAATAAGGTGATAAGTATATTAATTTTGCCCCTTTTTTTTCGAGCGCTTTTTTCACTTTTTCTCCCAGGTGAATGGGACAATTATCCATCACTACACAAACACCTTTCCATAGTTATGGCACGATTTTTCTGGCAATAAAAGCTTCAAATGTAATTGCATCAGTTCCCCCTATTAGATTAACCGATGTCAAAATTTCCTTGACTGACATTGCTCCAATTATTGAAACATTTTTGCCACGCTTAGTTGGTTTTGGCCCCTTGGGTCTTTCACCTTTTTGCATACCTAGCATATAACCTAACCATTGCCAAATTAACTCCCGATTCGTCAATAAATATTAAGTCTTTCAAACTAATCTCTTTAATTGTTTTCCAGAACTCACATCGCAGGATTTGAACTCGCTCCGTGCCTTTGCCTGAACGAAAGAGACTTTTTTTTTGACAGTAATGTTTAAGAGTTTTATCATTCTTCCTATTGTCGCTCTACTCACGGAAAATCCAATTTTCCCATAAAGTAAATAACGGAGTTCTTCAATAGTTGCATCATCCGAACCTTCAATCAATTCCGCCAAGATGAGTAGTTGCTCCGCATTTAGTTTGCCTTTGACTCCACATCGGTCTGTTCTCGGAGTAATATTTTTTGTTTCACGATATTGTTTAAGCAATTTTTGTACAAAGCTCAAGGCTACAGAAAAACGCTTAGCTATTGCTTTTTGTGAAATGGGTTCAGCATGATAAGTATCAAGGATTTTTTGCCTAAAATCAATCGAATAAGCTTTCATTTTTATTTAACAATGTGTGAAGTTTGGTACAAGTAAACCTGTTGTGAGTTAAGCATCGTGTGCTGTCAAAAAAATGCTATTATGTGTGGTATCGCTTTCGCGTGGCTTTACTGAACCATGTAATTATAGTTCATTTGATCATATCTTCTCTGTTTGACCCTCACGAGTGAGTGTCAGTAACATGATACCTCATCTTTCTGAGAAAGGCTATAGAGCCGATCGCGAAAGACTCCGCGCTGAAAGATTGGCAGAAAAACTGCGTCAAGCGGGGATCGAGTTAGACGAACAAGAATAAAATATCAATTGATTCGTCGCATACGATCGTGTTTTGGTATGATGACATTCTTGTGGTACGGTCATCCAGCCCGTCCTTGGCTAACTTGGCACTCCTATGTTAATCGAACGTCTCCAGCCGATCGCCTGGACAAAAAAACCGCGACTCATATCCTTATTTTCTGGTTGCGGCGGCATGGACTTGCCATTCCACCAAGCCGGCTTTGAGGTAGTTTGGGCGATCGACTCCAATAAATACGCCTGCAAAACATTCAGCAGAAACATTGCTGATGTCATCATCAACGACAGCATAGAAAATATAGACATTGCACAAGTTCCCGACGCTGAAATATGTATAGGCGGGTTCCCCTGTCAAGATTTCTCCCTAATTTGGAAGCGCCCCGGACTTGAAGGAACCAGAGGCAATTTATATACATACTTTCTCGATTTTGTCAATAAAAAAAAGCCCAAAGCTTTTGTAGCAGAAAATGTCAAAGGCTTATTAAGTGCCAATAATTATCAAGCAATAAAACAAATAATTTCTGACTTTGAAAATATAGCACCGGGCTACTTAGTTAAACCTAAACTTTACAACTTTGCTGATTACGGAGTTCCGCAATTTCGGCAAAGAGTGTTATTAGTTGGCATTCGGATGGATACAGGATTTAACTTTGTGCATCCTCAACCAGAATATGGTCAAAATCGCAAAAATCCTTATCGAACTGCGGGCGAAGCACTCAAAAATGTGGAAGCAGTTCTTGATAATAACAAACATCATAAAATTCATACCCGTACCGTTGAAATTTTAAATCGAATTCAACCGGGAGGGAATTTTTCGGATATTCCCAAGGATAGTCCATACTATGTCAAAGGCATGATCAGTCACGTTTATCGGCGAATTCATCCAGATAAACCATCATCAACAATTATTGCGGGTGGAGGTGGCGGGACTTGGGGTTATCATTATTTAGAACCGCGTTCTTTGACAAATCGTGAAAGGGCAAGATTGCAAACATTCCCCGATGATTTTGTTTTTGAAGGTTCTACGACTGAAGTGCGGCGGCAGATTGGGAATGCAGTGCCGCCGCAGGGAATCGCTGCTGTTGTGGAGTCTTTGATTCCCCTATTTAAGGGGGATTATCCCCAAGTTGATTTATATGAAATGAGTAAAAAGTTGCAGGGGATGTCTATTCAGGAACGATTAAAATGGGCTGAATTAGAGGTGTCCGAGCAGAGTTTGCAGTTAATTTGAAAGTGGGGTATAATTAAAATACCTGAGCCATACCAGGCTTTAAGCTTATGTCTAAGTCAGCTTATATATAAAATTATTTGTAAAACTAAAATTTAATCGCGTGACAAAAAACTTCACTACAGGAAACTCTTCTAGAAACACACCTCATTACGAAGATCCTCAAGACATACCTGAGCAGTATGCGGACATCGTAGAGGAACTGCGGACTAAGGTTCAAAAGGTTCGATCGATCCATATTAGAAAACCCAGTTCTGGTAATGCTGCGGCTGCCAAACTAGAACTAGAAACTGGCCGAGTTTATAGCAAAGAAGCTACCAGCAAGAAAAAGCCTCTCAATATTCCAGGCAGAGACAATGGGCCAAAGTTGTTTTTTCAGGAAAGGATTGACAGAGCAGCACTCCATAATAATTACAACAAAGAACACGCCGAGTACAAGCTCTTCAATGCACTTGCAGAAGAGTTGGAAGGATATAGTGTACCTTCTGAGGCGACAGGAAGGCTTTACCTTTACACGGAGATGGAGATGTGTTCTGGCTGCAACACTACCTGCGATGAAGACTTTGCTAGGTTGTTCCCGAACATTGAAGTGATTATCTTCTACAAGGAGCCATATCCGTAGAAATATAAGATAAAAAGCCAGTAGAGCCAAGGAAGGCTTTACTGGCTTCTCTGGGTAAGGTAGAATGGAGGTGATATGAATCTTAAAATTAGCTTAATCTTGGTTGACGATCGAGGGAAATACATAAGGAGGGAAAGTCAATGATAAAGTTTGATATAGGTCACTACACCGATTTTAAATTGCCCAGCAACTCAACTATTCCAGAGCAATTACAGCAAACACTTCAGACGGTTTGGGACAGAAAATATGACGATTTATACGAAACAGGCGGAAAGTGCAATGTAGAAGAAGCATTTGTAGAAGTAATGACAGCCTTTGGAATGCCTAATGATCCCATATCCCATCAGCGATACGTCTATATGGCTTATGGAATAGCATTAGCAGCTAAACCGACTATTAAACATTACTTTCCTGAAGAACACAAAGCTGATATCGTTGAAGCAATTGTATCTTGTTGGCTTAAGGACGGCTGTGAAATCCCAGAAAGTTGGGCTGATACCTTGTTTCCTAATATCAACAAAATTGGAAAATATCAAGCTAGTAACGAAGCTTATAATATTTTCTACGGCTTGCTGCAAACACTCAACACCAAAACAGCCTATAATGCCATCTTGGATATTTTGTATGATGCCATTACCGGGGACGCCATTTCTGGTTTTACTGAAGCCCGACGAGATATGTTTAATTGGTGGTTGATCGAGGTGGTTCCTGCTGCCTATTGTTTAAAGCTGCCATCTACTTTATATTCTGGAAAATGGGAATTTCCGCCACTGAGTCAGTGCGGTTAAGTAATGACCAAAGCAATTGGAAAAGAGTGCGTGTTGCTGATTGTAGTTAACTTAAGGCACCATCAAACCCTTCAAAATTCTCCCCTTTTCCTCCTCCCTCAACCCCTTCGACTGCACCAAAACCCCAAAACCCCCCAAACCCATCGGATCGATCAATTGATGCAAAGCCTCCCTGCGCCGCAAAAACGTTGCCAAATCCAATACTTCGGCATCATTTGTAGACAGAGAAGCAATACGATCGCCCAAACCCAACGCCATCAAAAACAAAGCCTGCTGAGTAAACCCTACCACATCCAAACCGCACAATTCACCCTGCCTTTCCAGCGCCGTAAAATTAACATGAGCCGTTAAATCCTGCCGCCCCACATTAATATAAGGATTATTGTGATATCGGTGCAGATAATAACACTGTAGCGTCCCCTCCCTGCGCCTCGGATTGTAATAGCGGTGCGCCGGATAACCGTAATCAATAGTTAACAAATATCCCCGCTGCAACTTTTGAGCAACTGTACTCATCCAGTCCAAAGCCGCCAAATTCACCTCACTGCGATAACCATCCCCGTAAACACTCGCCGACAAATCGATGCTGAAAAAATCAAAATATTCGGCAATTTTAGGCGTGGAAACTTCGCCAATTACTTCAACAAAAATTATCTCTTCTTGTTGATTTTTTGGGGTTTCTGCGGCAACGTACATCTCCCTAACTTGCCCTTCTTCCAGAATGAATTGATGCACGGGCAAAGCATCTACTAACTCGTTAGAAAAGAAACAACCGACTATTGAATTATTAACTATCTCATCCCAATTACACCACTTAACACACTTGATATCACTTAATCTTTGGCGTTGTTCCGCTTGAAGTCTTGGCGAAATTTCAACAATTATGTATGTTAAATTTTTAAATAAGTCGGGATGTTGCCGTTGCAAATATTGCAGCACATTTTTGGCGAAAGTTCCCCGCCCAGCGCCCATTTCTACGATCGCGAAATTGAAAGGACGATCCTCTTCGAGGGCTCCGCTAACGAGAATTTGCCACATTTCCACAAACTGCTCTGCCAAAACCTCCGCAAAATCAGCACTCCAATGAGGCGACGTGATAAAATCGCCTTGTTTGCCGATCGACGGGCGATCGCTATTGTAATAACCGTGCTGCGGATGATATAATGCCAAATTCATATATTCAGCAAAAGTAATACGCTGTTGCGGACTGGTGGCAATTCTTTGGCAGATTAAAGCGCAGAGCTCCGGGTTACTGTCATTGATATCTGATTGCTGAATTTTCATAATTTACCGAATCAAAGTTGATGTTATTTCATTTGTGAAGGAGAGATTTTTTTTTATTAACCGCAGAGGGCGCAGAGGGCACAGAGGAAGAGAGAAGAGAGAAATAAGGTACATTTTAGCGACGTTCCGCGTTTATCCGCGTTCATCTGCGGTTAAAAAAAATCAACCCGGTTCCACAAAAAAACCGGGTTAATTTATCAGATAAAAACCGACCAAACCTACCTATCAACCGAGCCCATAATAATGTCGATACTCCCCAAAATCGCCACCAAATCCGCAATTTTCACGCCGCGAACAATGTGAGGCAAAATCTGCAAATTATTAAAGTCCCCAGTCCGAATCTTCCAGCGCCAAGGGAACACATTATCATCCCCGATAATATAAATCCCCAACTCACCCTTGCCGCTTTCAACGCGGACATAATGTTCGCCCTTGGGAATCTTAAAAGTCGGCGCAACTTTTTTGCCAATAAACTGATAGTCAAAACCATTCCATTCAGATTTTGGCCCGCTTTCGAGTCGCTTCGCTTCCAAATTCTCGTAAGACCCACCGGGGAGTCCTTTCAAGGCTTGATAGAGAATCTTAACCGACTCGCGCATCTCCCGAACCCGCACCAAATACCGGGCTAAACAATCGCCCGCAGCTTCGGTACAAACTTCCCAGTCGAAGTCGTCGTAACATTCGTAATGGTCAACTTTCCGCAAATCCCACTTAACGCCGGAAGCGCGCAACATGGGGCCGGAAAGTCCCCAGTTAATCGCTTCTTCGCGAGAAATAGTACCCAGCCCTTCAATCCGGCGGCGGAAGATTGGATTGTTGGTAATTAAACGTTCGTACTCGTCAATTTTGGGAACGAAATAATCGCAGAAATCGTGGCACTTATCTACCCAACCGTAGGGCAAATCTGCGGCGACTCCGCCGATGCGGAAATAGTTATTATTCACCATGCGATAACCTGTAGCGGCTTCCCACAAGTCGAGAATTGGTTCGCGATCGCGCATAGTATAGAAAAAAGGAGTTTGCGCCCCCACGTCTGCCAAAAACGGCCCCAACCACAACAAATGGTTAGCAATCCGGTTCAACTCCAGCATGATTACCCGAATGTAACTCGCCCGTTTGGGGACAGCAATATTCGCCAACTTTTCCGGCGCATTTACTGTCACCGCTTCGTTAAACATCCCCTCGGCATAGTCCCAGCGGCTCACGTAGGGCACGTACATCACGTTGGTGCGATTTTCGGCGATTTTTTCCATCCCGCGGTGCAGATAGCCCAAAACCGGCTCGCAGTCAACTACGTCTTCCCCGTCTAGGGTGACGATTAACCGGAGTACCCCGTGCATGGATGGGTGGTGCGGCCCCATGTTGAGCACCATCGGTTCGGTTCTAGTCTCAATTCTTGACATAATTAAATGAATTAATGATTACTAGCTATTGTTGATTTTTGTTTGGCTTTTATGATTATGAAGGATATCGAGCTCTCTGAGAAGGAGACCCTTGGATCAGATGTCAGTATTGACACCTATCACGTTCCAGTTTTGGGTCAAGAGTTAATTGCGGGTTTGGCTGTGCGTCCCGGCGGCCGCTATTTGGACGCGACGCTTGGGGGCGGCGGACACACGAGTTTGATTTTAGCGGCGGCGGCCGATGTTAGAGTGGTGGCGATCGACCGTGACGAACAAGCCATCAGTTTTTGCCAATCCCGATTTGCCAACTCGCCCGTCGAGTTTTGGCACGGCAACTTTGCTGAATATCAGTCCCCAGAGGCCGAATTTGATGGTATCGTAGCAGACTTGGGCGTCAGCTCTGCTCAGTTCGATACACCGGAACGAGGATTTAGTTTTCGCCACCCAGCTCAACTAGATATGCGTATGAACCAGCAGCAATCTTTGACGGCAGAAGAGATTATCAACCACTGGGAAGAAGTTAAACTAGCAGATATTATTTACAAATACGGCGAGGAGCGACTGTCGCGACGCATCGCGAGGCGGATTGTGCAAAGCCGTCCTTTTCAAACTACAACAGAACTCGCTGGGGCGATCGCCAGCAGCTTCCCCCCCAAGCAGCGCAACGGCAGAATCCATCCGGCCACCCGCACTTTCCAAGCTTTAAGGATAGCTGTCAACTCCGAACTAGCTTCTTTAGAAACTTTCCTCAACCAAGCCCCAAGGTGGTTAAAACCCGGTGGGAGAATCGGAATCATTACATTTCACAGCCTGGAAGACCGACCCGTCAAGCACCAACTCAGAGGAACACCCAGTTTACAGGTACTGACAAAAAAGCCGATCGTGCCACAATCCGAAGAAGTTGCTAGAAATCCCCGCTCTCGTTCTGCTAAGCTCAGACTGGCAGAAAGAATAACTTGATTCGGCAGTAGTAATATGCTTGCTGCAAAAAGTTCAGAGATTAGGGGGACTTGAATGCAGCAATCAAGTACGATGCGGCAAAGATGTAGGGAATAGCGCCAACCACCCACCACTAACCCTCCGGGTACAGTGGGGCTTGAAATACAGCCGGTGTTGACCAGACTTAGGTAGCAATACCTGCGTTAGTAGTAAGTGTTAAAATTCACACCGAGGACAGTGCCCAGCTAGTTAAGAGCTCTGCAACCAGAGCATTAAGTAGCCGTTTTGAATGCTGGTGTGTTTAGAAAAGTACCGACTGCTAACAAGGTGATTGCTAGTATCACAGCGTGAAAGCTGACTCGGGAATTTTCCCTATTGAAGCGGCCTACCGAGGCGGGTTACAGTATCGAAAGCCTCTCATCTGTTGTGCGAACAGATGGTGCGAAAGGAATGCTCACCTTAAGGTAAAACGGGTTTCTTTAACTCAACTTGACGTAACTGATATGTTGCATATATCCAGCCCCCCTTTTCCTCCCGCCACCTTGCTGAATACAGCTATGGTGGGGGTTTTCAAGGGGGAAGAAAGATGAGTAGGGGAGATGGAAGCAAGCTGAAACTGATGGTAGTCGATGACGAACCCGATAACTTGGATTTATTGTACCGGACGTTTCGACGCGACTTTCAGGTTTACAAAGCAGATAGCGCCCTCAGCGCCCTGGAAGTTCTAGACGAACAGGGCGAGATGGCGGTGATTATATCTGACCAGCGGATGCCAGAAATGAATGGCACCGAGTTTTTGGGGAAAACAGTCGAGCGATTTCCAGATACGATTCGGATTCTGCTAACGGGATACACCGATGTTGAAGATTTGGTTGAGGCCATCAACTCAGGTCAAGTTTTCAAATACATCACCAAACCCTGGAATCCAGAAGAACTCAAATTGGTGATCAATCAAGCCTCAGACACTTACAAATACTACAAGCAGCGCAGCGTTGCATTGCGCCGCGCTTTACGCAAGGAATCTCTGTTCAATGAGGTAATGAGCGTGATTCGCGGGTCGCTAGATTACTCTAGTATGGTACAAACTATTGTTCAAACCGTAGGTCAAACTTTTGAGGCCAACTATTGTATGCTGCGGCCGGTAGAAGCCGATCGACTATTGCCGAGTACCTTCCCCTACCAAGCCCAAACCGACGAGGCCATTCACTTTTCTTTTGATGAAAATTTGCTGGTTCAAGCCGTAGCCAGCCGCCAAACTCAAGTGAACCCAAACAGCGGGGGGGACGGTAAATCGGTTGAGATTGCCGTGCCCCTGACTTACCAGCAAGAATTGCTGGCGGTTCTGGCTTTGTCCCAGATTGGCGGCACTAACCCTTGGTCGGCAGAAGATATAGAGTTAATAGAAGGTGTAGCAGCTCAAGCTGCTCTCGCCCTGTCTCAAGCTAAGCTCTACCAGCGCACTCTGGATTTAGCCAAGCAGATGCAAAACGAGTTGGAAGTGGCTCGCCAAATCCAAACAAACTTGTTGCGCCAAAGTTGGCCGGATTTTGAAACTGTTAGAGTGCAAGCTTGCTGCTATCCCGCGCGGGAAGTTGGTGGCGACTTTTTTGAAGTCTACGTCCACTCCCAAGGGGATATTTGGATAGCGGTGGGAGATGTTTCGGGTAAGGGAGTTCCGGCTGCTCTATTTATGGCGAGCGCGATTTCGGTGATGCGGCGGGAACTTTCCCAAGAAGTTTCTCCAGAGCCCGATCGAGTGATGCAGAATATGAACAGCAGTATGGCTGACGACCTGATCGGCAACAACCATTTTATTACAATGGTTGTAGCTCGTTACACTCCGTCAACGGGACACCTCGCGTTTGCTAATGCCGGTCACATTTACCCGATTGTTTGGTCTCACTCGGAGGTGAAAGCTCAAGCCGCTAGCGGTAAAACGCCAGTCGAGCCGAATTTCCTGAAAGCTCGTGGCATTCCCTTGGGGATACTACCAGTTTGGAGAGGCAAAGCAGGTGCGATCGAATTAAAGTCAGGAGATGTATTTCTGCTGACGAGTGACGGAATTACTGAAGCTAGCGTGACCACTGAAGTCGCAGGGGGTGTACCAACCCGTTCTATGCTACAACAAGAAGGGCTTTGGCAACTCTTGATTCAGGAACCTGGTTCTTTCAACTTGGACAATTTGTTGGCTTACATCCGAGCAGACAATCCCGTTCAAGAAGACGACCAAACCATACTCTCTCTGGAGGTTCTTTGAATTTGTTAGCGACTCCCGACGCATAGTCGGGGGTGAGGTGAAAGTCGAAAAAACTTAAGCCCTGCTTGTTGACGACCCATAGAGTAGTCCTGCAAAGGACGGCGTTATCGTCAACAGTAAAAAACCTAGCCGGCGATGGCGCAGCTAGTTTTCTGAATCGCTTTCCTGGGGGATTAACGCCTGTAAAAGGTTAACGTAGAAGGCATTCGTGAGAAAAAACCAACGCTTAAAAGCTAGAGATTGAAACAAAGATTTTTTATACCTCCCTGCTTGCAGTCTCGGTATAATTATCCATGTTAATGGGCTTTAGACCCATAACTAAAGTTTTCAACTATACTCGTTAACTTCTGCCTTCTACCCAATGACGAATGCCTGATTTTTAAACAAAAAAGGCTAGTATCCCCCGATTAGCGACAAGTATTGAGGCCGAATCCATTCGGCGCATCGTGTTTCATACCTGGTGTGAAGACACAGGGTTTTCAAACTTACGGGATTTTTTTATGAATACTGAGCTTCATGTGCCAAGCGACTTGCGGTTTTTAACAATTGTTGAAAATTGGTTGCTGAGCAGTTTAGAAGTAGAGCTAGGAGAGCACGTCGATTGGCCGCGTCAGTCGAATCGTTTGCGCTTGGTGTTAGCAGAAGCCTATTCTAACGTGATCCGCCATGCTCACAAAGATCAACCCAATTTGCCCGTGTTAATTCGCTTGAATTTAAAAAATAGGGATATTGGTTTAGAAATTTGGGATTACGGTAAAGGTTACGAAATGGATACTTACAATCCCCCGAGGCCGGAAGCTAAACAGGAAAGCGGCTACGGCTGGCTGATTATGAGCAGACTTATGGATCGGGTGGACTACACTTTGCAAATAGACGGTCGCAACTGTCTAAAGTTGGAAGCGAGTTTGCCGGAAAAATCTTAATTAGTCGTTAGTCCTTAGTCATAAGTGATTAGTGATTGACAATGCACTTTTAGACTCGCTTTGGCTGTCTGTCGCACGCTGCGGTGACAGCCACTTTTTCGTGCCGTAGCGTCACTCCAACGCGAGACTGTAAGATTGTAGGGGTAAAGTCCCGATCGCACAAATAGCCAAGAAACCGATTTTTTATACCGTTAGTGGCACTTCACCCGAAATTGGGATAAAAAACCCCGTTTCTGCCTCATTCTGGCGATAAAAAGCCGATTGACCTGTAGATCGCACGACTTTAGCTGTTACGTGCGATCGACAGGTCAAACCAAAATAGACAATTTAAATGTGAAGCAGATTATCAAACATCAAATTTCGTCTGCGACCGCAGATTTAGCAATTCTTGGGGAGAAGCTAACAGTTTGACCGTGACAGAAAGGATTTTTTGGTCAGAATTGAGCAAGAACAGCCATCCGACATTAACACCAAATGCGGAAGTTTGCACCCGACCGCTGACCTGAACTTCTACTTTGCCATCTTCTAAAATTTGGCTGACACCTTTCTGGGGTTCTAGCTGCATTCCTCGTGCTTCTTTTTTTAGATAAGTGGCGATCGCAATCCTGCCGATAATTGGCTCTTCAAACGGCGCGTGCAGAACCCCGTCATCCGCAAACAAATTAGCGGTCGCTTCAAAATCCCCCGCGTTTAAAGTTTCAAAATATTGCAGTATCCCTGGCATGGTGATGCCTGCAATCTTTATAGAGTTAGTTAAAATAGGTTGAGTTGTGGCGGTCATAAAAGAAGTGATTTCAAATGAATGAGTATACTGTAATCATTCTCTTTGTCGCAGCAAATCCCTCAAAAGATATAAGTAGGGGTAGGAAAATAATTCTCCGAAAAAAGGAGGAATCGGGAACCGGAAAGCGTCGAGCGCAGCTTTCAGAGCGATCGACCAAGATCCATCCTACTTTCAAAAAATACAAGTGTAGCCAAGCTGTAAACCCTGATACCATCAGTCATTTTCCATCCTTCAATTATTGAATCTAAAATTTAAAATCTAAAACCTAAAATGATAGAAACCCAGACACCTGAAGGCATCTGGGTTTCTGGCCAAGTCTGTTTGACTGACCGAACCAGAATATTCTATTTACGCATCAAATTGAGCAATTCTTTAGGAGAGGCCAACAAGTCGATCGCCACAAAGAAAATTTGACCTTGAGGATCGAGCATAAACCGCCAGGCGATGTTCATACCCACATTCGCCCCAAACCAAGGAGTTTCGACAGTGCCGGTGACTTTAACTTGGCGGTAGCCGTCTTCTGCGGGTTCCGATACGCCTTGCTTAGGCATCATTTTCAGTCCGATGCACTCTTCGCGCATATAGTTGAGGATAGCTTCGCGACCGACGATCGGCTTTTGGAAAGGCGGTTGCAGGGCACCTTCTTCGGCAAATAAACCGACGGCTGGGGTGAAGTCGAAAGCGTTCATGTAGTCGATGTAGTTGAGGACAGTCTGCTCGCTAATACCCTCAATTTTGGTTTTCACCCGCTCTTCTGGAGCGGTGGGAGTGCTGCGGGGGGCAGAGCGTTTGCCGTACTCTTGGCTGAAATCGGGGTCGTAGCCCATGTGAACTACGGTATTCCGAAGTACGGTAATTTGCTGGCCCGGATCTAGTTTTTTGATGGTTTCAAGGACTTGGGTGGCTTCGGGAGACATTTGATAGCCAGCGGGAACCGGAGCGACAAGGCCCTGTTTCATCAACTGTCCCAACTCGTACCAGAAACCAAGTTTGGTGTTGACGCGCAAGGAAGTGTAAATCCGCCCGATCGTAGTGTCGGCGTTGCTGGCTAGGTCAAACATGGTTTTGCTTTGAGCAGCAGGCGACATTTGCTTGATTTCGCTCAGGATGCCTTCAACAAGCGCCATGCTGGCTACTCCCGGAGCTGCTGCGGTGATGGAAACGCCCATTTCGGTGTAGGCATACCAGAGCAGTGCTAGTTGGTCTTCAACGCTGAGTTTATAGAATGCTTCCGTGGTAGCGGGAACAACGCTCGCAATCTCGGTGTTTGAGAAAATAGATTGAGCTGATTGAATGCTAACTGCCATATGTATGCTGTGGGATTCGCTGTCGGTTTTACTTGCGTACTTGAATTAGCGAATCGAATTCTCCCTAAATTAAATTATGTAACATTTTTGACATTTTGGAGTTCAAATTTATAAATATAAAGATTGTGAAATTATTATCAATTCTGTCCCACACTTAATCTTAAGATTAGTAGACTTATGGCACAATTTGTGCTGTGGTTCCTTACCAGATGAAAAAATCAATTAATAGCGATCGCATTAAGCAAAAAGCCCTTGAGTTGGGATTTCACAAAGTTGGGATAGCCTCAAAAGACGCGGATTTCGATCTAGAAAAACAAAGATTGCAAGCTTGGCTGGACAAGGGTTATCAGGCGGATATGGCATGGATGGGAAACCCGAAACGGCTGGATATTCAATTAGTGATGCCAGAGGTGCAGTCATTGATATGTGTTGCCATCAACTACTACACGCCTCACCAACGCCCGGACGGTTCCGAATATGCCAAAATCTCTCGCTACGGCTGGGGGCGGGATTACCACAGAATTTTGCACAAAAAACTGAAGGTTTTGGCAAATTGGGTGGGATCGCAAGGCGAGGGAATTGAAGCGCGGTATTATGCTGATACCGGGCCAATTCAGGATAAAATGTGGGCGCAGCGTGCCGGGATTGGTTGGATTGCTAAAAATGGTAATGTAATTTCGCGCGAATACGGTTCTTGGGTATTTTTGGGCGAAATCTTGACTAATTTGGAGTTAGCGTCGGATGATTCTCATACAGAACATTGCGGTACTTGTACTCGCTGTATCGAGGCGTGTCCGACAGGAGCAATTACTGAGCCTTTTGTGGTGAATGCCGATCAATGTATAGCCTATCACACGATCGAGAATCGAGCCGAAAAATTGCCCGACGAAATTGCATCTAATTTACAAGGTTGGGTAGCAGGTTGCGACATTTGTCAGGATGTTTGTCCTTGGAATCAGCGATTTGCTAAACCAACTGATGTTGCAGAGTTTGAGCCTTATCCTGAAAATATAGCGCCGACACTTGCAGAATTAGCCGACATTTCCGACGAGGAATGGAACCGCAGATTTACAGCTTCGGCACTGCGGCGCATTAAACCAGAAATGCTGCGGCGAAATGCGAAAGCAAATCAAATTAACCCTTAAAAGTTGAGATGTTCCCGCTCAGGGTGCTTAGGCGGCACCTTACCCTATAGATAATAACCCTAGGGTATGTACGGTTCGCCAAGAGCCAATACATTATGCAGTAAGTCATTCCCCATCTAAAATCTACAATCTAAAATCTAAAATCTAAAGTTGTATGATTCCCCGTTCCTTATTTGCTATTGTCCAATGACCAAAGTAATTATTTTTGATTTTGACGGTACTTTAGCAGATACAATCGATATTCTTCTGAGCATCACCAACCGTTTGTCAGCAGAATTCGGCTTTAAGTCTGCGACAAAAGAGGAACTCGCTCAACTGAGCAACTTAACTTCTTGGGAACTTCTTAAGTATTCGGGGATTTCTATCTTCAAATTCCCCCTTTTGATTAGAAAGTTGAAAGCAGAGTTGCGGAGTGAAATTCCCACAATTGAATTATTTCCGGGAATTAAAGAAGTTTTGCTAGAGTTAAAAAAACTGGGATTTCAACTGGGCATTATCACATCCAATTCTCGAGAAAACGTCTTGGCATCGCTGGAAAATAAGGGTTTGCAAGACACTTTCACGTTTATTTACTCGGGTTCAACTTTTGGGAAACATAAAGTTATTAATAAATGGCTAAAAAAAGAACATATAAATCCTGAAGAAGTCGTTTATGTGGGAGATGAGATCCGAGATATAGACGCAGCTAGAAAAACTGGAATTAAGGTAGTTGCTGTAGGTTGGGGCTTTAATTCTCAGGAGGCTTTGGCTGCACACAGTCCCGATTTTTTGATTACACGCCCGCAGGAACTGATAGAGATTATGAGTAATTTGGGGTAACTGTAAACTTGGGTAAACTAAAATTGCCCAAATAAGACTCGGCGCTTGACACCAATCTTAAACAAACTCTCCTCTCAGCAGAGAGCGACTAAAGAATACAAGGGGTATTAAAGGCTGATTTGGTATCAGCCATACTCCCTAGTATCATCTCTGCAAGTAAATTATGTTACTCTCCTTCGCCCCGTTTCAGTGCTGCTAAAACTGCTTGCTGGCTAACTGCTTGGTAGATTTTGCTAAAATGCTGTTTGAGGGCGTCTGATGCAGGGGAGGATTTGCTAGCGGTTCCTTTTCCGTCGGTTGCGATGGGAATTGGGCCTAAGATATCTAATACTGTTTCGCTGCTGGGTGGCGGTACAATGACTACTAAAGATGATTCTAGTTGCTGATTGTATTCCCAAAAGCGATCGACCTTTGGCAATTTAGAATTCGCAGTGGGGGCATTTTCGCCGGAGTTGAGTTGGGAATTTTCCTCTCCTTGCGTACCTCTTCTCTGACGAAGTGCTGTCAAGATTTGCTCTTTGGTTCTCCCCCGCAGTTGAAAGAGTACGAAGGGGTCTTCACTGAAGCGATCGCCCAATAAGTAGTATACTGCACTGATGTGTTTGCAAGGGTTTTTGGGGTCAGGACAGCTACAGCGCGATCGAATATCAGATAAACTTAACGGAAATAGCGTTTTGCCGGCCGCTGCAAATACATCTTCAATATTGTGTGGCATTTCTCCTGCTAGTAATTTAGCTGAAAAAACCGCTCTTTGGGACATATTTTCAATCACATAATCCCAATCTTCATCAGTCAATGTATCGAGTCCTAAAGAAACTTGATAGGGTTTAGGATCGGTTCCTTGAACTACGGCAATTACTTCTTGGTTAGGGAATTTAATGCTGAGAACTTTTCCCTCGCGCGCATACTGCCAGCCACGTTCTAAGCGCTTTTTGAAGCGGTAGGTATTAATTAAATCGAGCCACTGTTGTGTCCACCATTCTCTGTCAATCATAAGCCGAAGGAAGAAGGAACAAGGAACAAGGAAGAAAGCTTTAGTTATCTAGGAGAGTCAGAAACCGAGTCTTTTACCAAAAAACTGGACTATAACCTTTAATCCTGGTAAAAAACCCGGTTTCTGTGGTCAGAGTGCGTCATTCCTCGGATTTTTTAGAACTAAAGTCCTCACGAAAAACCGAAGCAAATTAAACACATTATTCTTCTTCCGTTTCTATAATAGCATTGCGATCGAGGATTAGTAAATTCCGAAGTTGGTCTGTATCTAGCTCAGTGAGCCAGTTTTCACCGGCACTGACTACTTGTTCGGCTAGAGCTTTCTTACTTTCGATCATATCGTGTATTTTCTCCTCTAACGTACCAGTGCAGACAAATTTGTGAACTTGCACATTACGAGTTTGACCGATGCGAAATACGCGGTCAGTTGCTTGATTTTCAACTGCGGGATTCCACCATCTGTCATAGTGGAAAACGTGGGTTGCTCTGGTTAAGTTCAAACCTGTGCCGCCTGCTTTTAAAGATAAAATCATAATCGGCGGGCCTTGGGGGTCGTGCTGGAAGCGATCGATCATTTCTTCCCGCTGCTGCTGCTTAACTCCGCCGTACAAGAACAAAACTTCTCGCCCTAAATGCTTTTCTAGATGCGGTTTCAGGAGTTTTCCCCATTCGGCAAATTGAGTAAAAATTAAAGCCCGATCGCCCTCAGCGAGCACCTCCTCTAACATTTCCACCAACCGCTGCAATTTCCCCGATTCCTGGCTCTTAATTTCCAATTCTTTCGGCTTAGCTTCTGCTTTCACAAGAGCCGGATGGTTGCAAAGTTGCTTGAGTTTTACCAGCAAAGCCAGAATCATTCCCCGGCGCTGAATACCTTCTGCTGATTCTAATTCCGCTATTGACTCTTCGACTATTTTCTGATATAATACCGCCTGTTGAGTCGCGAGTCCACAAAATACAGTCATCTCCTGTTTTTCGGGCAAATCTTGGATGATTTCTTTGTCGGTTTTCAGGCGGCGGAGGATGAAAGGCCGAACGAGCGATCGCAAAGTCTGCAATGATTCCCTATCTCCGTATTTCTCGATCGGAATTGCAAATCGGCGCTGAAAGAAATTGCGCGGTCCCAAATAGCCAGGATTGAGAAACTCCAAAATAGACCACAATTCTTGCAGTCTATTTTCCACCGGAGTTCCCGTCAGCGCAATTTTAAAAGATGCCTCGATTTGCCGCACCGCTTGCGACTGCTTAGCCTCGGAATTTTTAATATTTTGCGCTTCATCTAAAACCAATCCTTGCCACTTAATGCCTTGAAATTCCTTCGCATCGCGAAACACCAGGGCGTAACTGGTAATTATTAAATCCTTTCCCTTAATTTCAGCCGCAAATGCTTTGCCTTTAGCGCGTTTGTCTCCGTGGTGAACTAATACTTTCAGCGTCGGGCCAAATTTCTTGACTTCGCGCTCCCAATTGCCCAATACCGATGTCGGACAAACCAGTAATGTTGGCGCTTCTAGGGCATCTTGTTCTTGTAAATGCAGGAGAAAAGTAATTAGCTGAATAGTATTGTGGCACAAGATATTATTGGCAACAAAATTGTGATGCTTGCTCACCTCAAAATCATAAACCCACCCGCTGTACTCAAAATCCTCAATTTCCTCTATTCGGCAATAAAATACTTCGCGATCGAGTATAAGTTGCAAATTTTCTCGGACACTATCTAGCTGCGCTACATTGAGATTTGCATAAGCCTGTAGGGTTTGATTCGTCCATTTAGAAGGCTTTAGCTGGCGGTACTCCTGTTCTGCGGAACCACCAAGCACATTTTCCATACCTGCTACCACCTTTCCTAGGCTGATGCGGGAAAACTGCTGGGAACCGTTAATATAAACAGGATTGTGCATTCCGAAATGCCGTAGCGGCAGTTTGGTCATCTCCACTGCATCGGCAACAATATCCGAAACCGGAATTCCTTCGACATTTGTATTGGCAGTAACTTCGCAAATTTTCTCTAAATTTTGCTGTTTTTCGGGATAACCGAAGCCAATTTCCTGCAAAAATATGCGCGCTGAGTTACCGCCGAAAGTGCCAATATAATAGGTGCGAAAAATGCCGCTGCCATTGGTGGCGCATTTCTGTCTGGTGGCGATTCGCAGCCAAATTCCAAAGCGCCGCAGCAATGTAGAAAGTTGTTGGATGATTAAAGGCGAAGCGGTGCTAATTTCGATAGTCCGCGTGTTAAGGAAGACAGAACCTTCAGCATCAAAGTAGTTTTTGAGGAAAATCCGTATGCTGTCCAGATTGGCTTGCATGATAAATTGCGGGAAGCTTTTCTCGGCTGACAGCTTTCCCCACTCGTAGCCTTTAGCCTCAAGAAAGCTTTGGTACGATCGACTACACACAGCTAAATATGCTGCTCTTTGCTTACCGGGAGTACGAACAGCAGGATTATTTATTTCTATCCCATACTTTTTGCTTAAATGGTGAAGTGTGAAACGCAATTCTTCAAGAACTGCCACATCTTTCTGCGTTATTGTGAGTATTGCCCGATCGCGCTGCTCATATCCCTCAGCTATCTGCCAAGCCAGAAGCTTGACCAAATCGGGATCTTCCGGCTTTCCTTCCCAATACAATTTAGCAGGAACGCAAACATAATCTCCAACCTTGAGGTCATTTGTCCAGCCATCGCGTCCTAACAATTTGTGGCGGCGGGTAATTGTGATGGTGCTACCGTCTTGCAGTTTGATTGTTCGCAACTTTTCTTGCACTTGCTGGCGATAAAGTCGTCGAACAGTCGCCTGTACAATTTTGCCTGTTTCCTGATTTATGGAATTTACCAGTAATTGCTCGTTAGGTTCAGACCAAAAGCCCTCACCGTCGAATTCTGTTTTTCCGGCATATGCTTCCCATATTTTTTCAGCTTTTTGTAAAAAACCATTAACAAAAAGCAAAGAATGTGGTAAAATGCACTTTCCTAATCCCATATCGTCCGCGAGACAAGCACCCAAACCCCAGCGTTCTAAGAATGCTAACCAGCCTGCTCCTAGGGCTTGATAAGGCCGCAATTGTCCTCGGAAACTAGCCGGAGTTGCGATCGCACTTACCGCTTGATTATCGCTCAAAGTATTCAACAACTCCTGAAGTTGACCCGTGGCCTCAAAATTCACCACAGGCAATTTCTCGATCATCTGAGAATCGCCCGATGCCAAACGCAAAGCATCCTCCAAAGAAAGAGTCATTTGCTCTTTGCGGCTGGCAAAAAAAGTTTGAGCCGCTTTCACATCCGGCGCGCGCAACTCCACCCACTCGCCGTTAATTTCCACCAAAGGCGAATTCAACGCAATCAATCTGTCAAACTCTGCCTTAGAAAGGCGCTGTCCGCCGATCGTCAATTCCCACTTAAAATTTAGCAGACTTTGCAATCCCAGCCCACCTTTCGCCGGATTCACTTTCGGAGTTTCCGCTTGAATGCTCAAACCCAAACGACTCGCCCAACCATCCGTCTTTGTCAAACTCGGCGGCAAAACTACGCCCAACCCGCTATCAGCAAACCGCCAAGCTACAGACTTAATAAACTCGTAAGCTTGCAGCGGATTTAATTGACAAGATTGAGGCCGCTGTGCTTGCAAACTCGGTTCAATTAACGGATAAAGTTTCGAGGCTAAACCCAAGCCGCTGAGCAAAGTTTCTTGAGGCAATTCTATTGTCCGCCCCGCATAAGCCAAACGCTCAACTGAGTTGTTCCAAATAGTTGTCGCATCTACCAAAAATTCGTTTTCATCTGCTGCTTGCAAGCAATAATTTAAATTCCAGTTGGCTTTACCGGGCGCTGGTGGTATCAGTTGAAAACAAGTGCGAAATTGACTTTGTTGAGATAGTTGGTTTTGCAGCGGTGCAGTCCAAGCACTCAGCTTGGTTGCCAAGTTTTCTAATGCTGCTGTTTCTACTTGAACTATCCCAGATTCCTGCTGCAAAGCTTGCAGCCAGTCGCGCACAGGAGAAACTGCTTTGATGTCTAAAGTAGAGCTACCAGCCGAGCGCACTTGACTATCTACAATACTGCTCAAAAAGCCTAACACCAATTCCTCCGCCCCCGCAGGCAAATCCACGGCTAAAGGCAATTGACTGGATTCTTCTTCCTTTTCCCCTCTTTCTTCTTCCTTCTTCCTGACATCCGTTACATCCGTTACATCCGTTACAGAATCCGTTGCCGAACTTCCTTCTTCCTTCTTCTGATATGTTCTGCAAGCCGTCGGCATTTGCTTGACAAAAGTGGCGAGCCGGAGTGTATCTGTAGAACTATCTAACAGCGGTTGCCATTTGGCAATAGCAGAACCGTCTGGCTGTTTCTCCAATCCCGGCAAAAATTTGCATCTTGCCAACAAATCCAAACTCCACCTAGCAATATGAGACCAAAAACGCAAATCTGAGCCGACAAAAGAGTCTGGTTCCGTGCTGTTAAGCGGTAGTGATTGCAAGAAAACAAAAGCTGCTTGAGGGTTGAGACAAAAACCCTGGACTTGCCAGGGATAAAGGTAAATTTCCTCGGTTTTGGTCGGTTCCTCAAGTGCTGCTGCTGAGTGCTGCGGCATCAGATTTGCGTTCGATTCTGAGATTTGCGTGGGAAGTGCGATCGCCCGAATTTCCCTTTGGATTGAGGAGTTTGGGGCGGTAATTTCTGCGTTTTGAGTTTTGGGCGATCGCCTGGTTTTTTTGCTTTTTTCCGGTGAAGTTTCTGCGGTTTCCGGTAATTGCCAGTTGAGTTTTCCCGACTGCTGCAATGAATTTAGGAAAGTCTTAAATTCAGCTTCGGTCATAGCTAAGGGATGCTGTAGATTTATCCCCGCTGTGGTGTCAATTGCCCCTATTTTTCGCCAAGTTTCTCCCCAAATAAATAAGCAACTTTTTTCATTTTCTAGTAGCCAACTGCCGTGTAAAATTGCCATCTTTTTTACCCTGATATTTTTATTTAATTGCGAGGCTGAGTACAGCTTTTATATGGGGTTTATGAATAAAAGTTTAAACAAACAAAGGATATTTTGAGCCAGACAGGACTTAGGTAGAACCTGTATATGTAGGGTGCAACCTAAGCACCTTACTGCTTATTCCCAATCCTAGATAACTAAATCCTTCTTCCTTCTTCCTTCAATGTCCCAATTCCCAAACGAAAATTCATCACAAATTTGGGTAGAAACCCCATCCTTTTAGGACGGCTTTATATTAGAATGTAATTGGTCAACGACCCACCCGAGACGATGGATCAAACAGCCTATACGAGCGAAGTTCAGCCTTGTGCTGGCGGCGAAGCAAAATCGGTAGACCGGGAAAAGAGGATAGGGCAATGGAAGTCTAACCCTAGAATCAAAAGTACGAAGAATTCCGTTTGGTATTCGACACGTAAAAACCGCAGGGCTTGCGGGGTTAGTCTGTGGAGCGAACATAAGACCAAAACTCTTTGAGGGTGGAGGCAGTTGCGAAGAAGCAGAAACTTAAGTCGCGAGGCTTAAGAATCACCGTACCTTCAGGTCGGTGAGTATGTCAACGTACCATCTATGGAAGGCGTTTAGCGGGCGATCAACCGGAGAATCGACCCCAGGCTGCAAAAAATAATTCGAGAGTATAAATGCTTATATGCCAGACGCAGACAGTCGATCGCGAGGCGATTATCCCTGTCTTTTGACCTCGGACTCTCAAACATCCTGTGGTAATGTTACGATCCCGACAGAGAAAGAATGTGGTAGATAAGGAAGCAGTGCTACATGGTAGAGATAGACAAGTCAATATCCTTCGATGGACGGGATATTAGACTGAAGATTGGTTTACTAGCGCCTCAAGCAGGCGGTGCAGTTTTGATTCAGTCGGGTGACACGGCGGTTTTGGTGACAGCGACTCGATCGCAGGGGAGAGAAGGAATTGATTTCCTGCCCCTGTTGGTGGATTACGAAGAGAGACTCTACGCTGGCGGAAAAATTCCCGGTGGATTTTTGCGAAGGGAAGGGCGTCCCCCAGAAAAAGTGACTTTGACTGGCCGTTTGATCGATCGACCGCTGCGCCCGCTATTTCCAAGCTGGCTGCGAGATGACATCCAAGTTGTAGCCACAACGGTTTCGATGGACGAACAAGTACCACCGGACGTTTTGGCGGTGACGGGGGCTTCGGTGGCGATACTGCTGGCGAAAATGCCGTTTTACGGGCCGATGGCGGCAGTGCGAGTCGGTTTGGTAGGGGACGATTTCATCATCAACCCCACCTACAGCGAAATCAGAGAAGGCGAGTTGGATCTCGTGGTAGCTGGTTCTCCTGACGGAGTAATCATGGTAGAAGCCGGCGCCAACCAGTTGCCCGAACAGGATATCATCGAGGCGATCGACTTCGGCTATGAAGCAGCCTGTGACTTGATTCAAGCCCAGCGCGAAATTATGGCGGAATTGGGGATCGATTTGGTGGTAGAGGAACGGCCATCGCAAGATTCGGCCCTAGAAAACTTCATTCGCGATCGCGCCCAAGAACCCATCCGCATCATTTTGTCAAGATTTGAAAAAGACAAAACAATACGGAATGCAGCTTTGGACGAAGTTAAGGCAAATGCAGTCGAATCTGCGATCGCCGAACTCCCGGAAGAGGACCCGGTAAAAGTAGCGGCCACCGCCAACAGCAAGGCGATCGGCAACGTTTTTAAAGACGTTACCAAAAAAATGATGCGGAAGCAGATCCTCGAAGATGGCATCCGCGTAGACGGCCGCAAGCTAGACGAGGTGCGACCCGTTTCTTGTCGCGTAGGCGTGCTGCCGTCCCGAGTACACGGCTGTGCGTTGTTCAATCGGGGGTTAACCCAAGTCTTGTCCGCAGCTACCCTGGGAACCCCAGGAGACGCCCAAGACTTAGGAGACGACTTGCACCCGCAGCAAGACAAACGCTACCTGCATCACTACAATTTCCCGCCGTTTTCGGTAGGAGAAACCAAGCCGATGCGATCGCCCGGACGCCGAGAAATCGGTCACGGAGCTCTCGCAGAACGCGCTTTACTGCCCGTTTTGCCATCCAAAGAAGATTTCCCCTACGTAATTCGCGTAGTTTCAGAAATCCTTTCTTCCGACGGTTCCACCTCAATGGGTTCAGTTTGCGCCTCAACGCTAGCATTAATGGATGCAGGCGTTCCCCTTTCGCAACCCGTCAGCGGCGCGGCAATGGGCTTAATTAAAGAAGGCGATGAAGTCCGAATTTTGACTGACATTCAGGCAATTGAAGACTTCTTAGGCGACATGGACTTCAAAGTAGCCGGTACCGACACCGGGATTACTGCTTTGCAGATGGACATGAAAATCAAAGGTTTGCCTTTAGATGTGATAGCCACAGCCATCCGCCAAGCCAAACCGGCCAGACTGCACATTTTAGAAAGAATGCTGGCAACCATCGACACTCCCCGCAAGGAAATGTCGCCGTTTGCACCGCGTTTGCTAACCCTGAAAATCGATCCAGAATTTATCGGTTTGGTAATTGGGCCTGGTGGCAAAACGATCAAAGCCATCACCGAAGAAACCGGTGTCAAAATTGACATCGAAGACGACGGAACCGTAACAATTGCTGGCAACGACAGCGAAAAAGCTCAGCGGGCTTACAACATTGTCCAAGGCATGACGCGCAAGTTGAATGCAGGAGATGTGTATGTCGGCAAAGTAACTCGAATTATTCCGATCGGCGCTTTTGTGGAAATTTTGCCCGGAAAAGAAGGAATGATTCACATTTCCCAGTTAGCGGACTACCGCGTTGGCAAAGTGGAAGACGAGTTAGCTGTGAACGATGAAGTGATTGTCAAAGTGCGAGAAATTGACAATAAAGGTCGAATTAATTTGACCCGCTTGAATATTCATCCCGACGAAGCGGTAGCCGCCCGCGAAGCGCTGAATAAATAGTTTACGGTTGGTAATTGGTAATTACTTATAGAGTAATTGCTAATTGCTAATTGGTAACTGGTGATTAGTAATTGCTAATTGCTAGTTGAGATTAAATCTGATTGTTTCAGATTGATTTGAGAGTAGGTGCGCGACAGCGACAGATCGACAAAAGTGCGATCGGCTGTGGAAGTTAATACAGTCGCGCACTTTACCCTCGGCGGTTGCTATAAATAAACCTTGGAATTATTCATCTCTTTCCCCTCTTCCTCTGCGCCCTCTGCGGTTAAATCGCTCATAAATATTAAAAAAAATATAATAAGCTGTTGCACATTTAAACTGTGATACACGCATTGCCCTTATTTTTGATTTTACGACCCCACTTAATTATTAAT
>NZ_JAUBPS010000076.1:0-27415 GCF_036700865.1 Microcoleus sp. S13C4 | reverse complement strand
TCAATGGATTCTCAAGAACCGTTATTGACTGGATACTCCTTCATATCTTGCCCTTAAAGTCAAGTACAATTTATACCAAATTAGATGAGCTTACCCTGCTACTAACCCATCTCAAGCTGATGTGATTACTGACTTCACTTCCGACGATAAAATCAAGTTGATTGGTGCCACTTTCAGTCAACTTACCTTTGAGTCGGTGAATGTCATCTTAGATGGGGTGATGCCTCTAACTGCAACGGCGATCAAATCTGGGAATGACTACTTGGGATTGGTTTATAATGTGAATCCAACTGCTTTTAATAGTGGCTCTTTTTTGTAAGATTGCTGGGGAAGAAACTATAGGCTAGGCCATCACAGGGAGGCGATCGCACTAACCGGAGGTTTGAGCTTTGGCCAGTTAGCAATCACTCAAAATAATCCGGGAACACTTATCAAAAACCTCTTGACAGGGGAGGAGTTAGGTGTTATAATTAGAGTGAGTGCGAATCTTCACATATCAACAAATTTTCGGCTTTAGAGAAGGAAAAAAAGGGCGATCGCCTTAGTCCCCCTCGGCTCGGACGAAAGTTTGTGTAGAGGGCAATCGTTGCCCCGATTTCAATCGCAGAGTTATCTATGAACCCGATTAAAACATATCTGCCGGGTCGGCTTCTTGCAGCTTACGAGTGGCAATTGCTCCCGAAATAGTGCACATAATGACGTTCAAAATTAATACTGCAATTGCTCGAACCAGCGTCATATAAAGGGGTAAATTTGTAGCTTTGCGAGTTAAAGAGTAGAGGCAGAAAGAGACTCCTACTCCCGGCAAGAAACCGAGGATGGAAAGAATTAGAGCTTCTTCAAAAACGATGCCGAGTAAATAAACATTGCGGTAGCCCATCGCTTTGAAAGTAGCGTATTCTCCCATGTGGTCGCTGACATCGGTTGAGAGAACTTGATAAACAATAATCACCCCAACTACAAAACCCATCGCGACGCCTAAATTAAACACAAAGCCGATCGCAGTATTCTTAGCCCAATAGTTTTTCTCAAAATCAATAAATTCTTGTTTGGTTAGTACCTTGACATCCTCCGGTAAGTATGCTTTCAAAACTTGTTGAACTTCCACGGGGTCAGCACCCGGTTGCAGTTGAATTAACCCGGCATTAACACTCGCGGCGTTTTGTCTGGGAAACAGGCGCAGGTAATTTTGATCGCTAGTCATCAAAATACCGTCGGCGGCAAAAGATGCTCCAACTGTGAATAAACCGCTGACGTTAATCGTGCGTCGCTCAACCTCAGCTTTAACGGCTTTTCCTTCAGCGATTTGTGCGATCGTTCCTTGGTACTCTCCCCTAGAAGCTCGATCGAACAACACGGTATCCGGCAATTTAATCGCGCTCAAATTTTGGTTAACTTCGGGAAGCGCAAACGCAGGGTGGTTGGGATTGAAACCGACCACCATCAGCGACGTTTCGCGCCGAGTTTCGGGATTTTTCCAGTTAGCAATTTTCACGTAAAGCGGCTCGGCTGATTTTACGCCCGGTACGTTCATTGCTTGATACAATCTGCGCCTGGGGAAGGAAGACAAATTAATCAAATTTCGCGCTTGGGGGTGAATCAAAACTAAGTCTGTTTGCAAGGTTTGATGGAGCCGCGTATTGCTGGTGTAAAGGGCATTTTGAAAGCCTAACTGCATGAACATCAAAACGTCAGCAAAGGCAATTCCTGCTACTGCAACTAGCATTCGCCCTTTGTCGTGACTCAGTTGCAGCCATCCGAGGGGAGTTCTGCGTCTTAACTGTTCTAAGGGTTTTATTAGTCCAATCATAGGATTTTAGATTTTAGATTTTGGATTTTGGCTTGAAGAAAGCGACCCTGCGGTTTAAGACTTCTTAATCTTTAATTTCCCCGATCGCCACTTTGACTTGCAAATTGGTTAGTCCCGCTACTTTCTGGCTGGAAGCTGCATCTAGGCGCACTTTTACTTCCACAATTCGACCATCAATATTCGCAGAAGGATCGGTGTTAACAATGTTTTGCCGCTGCACTTGCAAACCAATATATTCGACAGTTCCTCGCAATTCGCCGGTCAAAGCATCGCTAGTAATTTTGGCGGTTTGTCCGAGGCGTACTTTGTCCACATCGCTTTCGTAGATTTCCGCAACAGCCAGCATCTCGCGAGTTTGTCCGAGTTCGACAATGCCGTCGTTTCCCACCCTTTCCCCCGGATGCGTGTGAATTTTCAGGACTTGGGCGTCTCTGGGAGCACGGATGTAAGCTAGATCCAGATTGGCTTTGGCGCCTTTGGCTGCTGAAGCGGCGGAACTGACTTCGGCGGCGGCTGCTGCTATGTCAACGGGACGCACTTCGGCGATGCGATCGAGATTTGCCGTGGCTTCATTAATCTGCTGTTGTCGAGATTCCTGAATTTGGCTGAGTTTGGCTTGGGCTTCGTTAATTTGCTGTTGGCGAGATTGCTGAATTTGATTCAATTTGGCTTGGGCTTCGTTAATTTGCTGTTGGCGCGATTCCTGAATTTGATTCAGTTTTGCCTTTCCTTCGTTGAGTTGCTGTTGAGTTGTTTCGGCTGCGAGGCTTTTGCTGTCGCTAGTTGAGGCGGAAATTGCTCCCTGTTCATAGAGTTGGGAGTAGCGCTGATCCTCGCTTTGGGCGTTGCGGAGTTCGGCTTGTAGGCGGGCAATTGCGGCTTTTTGAGTTTGAATTTCCCCTTGCTGTTCGGCCCTCAAGCGAGCAATTGTGGCTTGTTGCGCTGCGATTTCGGTGCTGCGATCGGCGGATAAACGGCTGACGATCGCCTGTTGCGCTGTGATTTCGTTGCTGCGATCGGCTTGTAAACGGCTAATAGTCGCTTTTTGGGCTTGAATTTCCCCGTTTTTGGCTCCAGCTTTCACTTTTGCTAGATTAGCCTGGGCGACGCGCACTTGTTCTTGAGCTTGGTCGAGGGCGGCTTGCAGGCGATCGCGGCTGTCCAAAATTGCGATCACTTGACCTGTTTTCACCCTGTCTCCCTCTTTGACTAAGAGTCGATCTATCCGGTTTCCTTCCGTCGCACCGGAGGCGGAGACTTTAATTACTTCTCCTCGCGGTTCCAGTCGCCCCAAGGCTGTAACTGTCGTTAATTGGGATGCTGCGACGGCTGCGGCTGCCGCTACTGCGTTGGGATCGGGTATGCGCGATCGCCAGATCGTGTAGCCTGTGATTCCCCCTGCGGCCAGGGTTGCTACTGCTGCCACAACTAGGAGTTGTTTAACTAGGGATGGAGTTGAGGATAAGCCGTCTGCTGTTGGTTGGTGTACCATGACATACCTCTTTTTGAGGAATAAAACTAAACCGTTTAGTTCTGATATGTTTTAATACTAAACCGTTCAGTATAATGATGTCAAGATCCCAAATAAAAATTACAGAAGCAAGGTATGGCAAGGACAAAACCGATCGAATCAGACACAGCAGCAAGTGACAAAACCGAGCAAATCCTGCAAGGTGCGATGCAAGAATTTTTAACCCACGGCTACGCGGGGACGAGTATGGACAAGGTAGCGAAGACGGGAGGAGTTTCCAAAGCCACGGTTTACAGCTATTTTGCAGATAAAGAAGGATTATTCGTTGCCTTGGTACAGCGGCTGGCGCGAGAAAAAGTCTCTTTTATAGTTCTGGATGAAGAACCGGCCGTAGCGCTGCGATTCGTTGCCACAACTCTATTAGAGCAGGTGACGCAGGAACCTGAATTTCTCAATTTTGTGAGGTTAGTGATTGCGGAGTCGGGGCGTTTTCCCCAGCTAGCGCAGACTTTTGTGAAAAACTTAGCTAAACCGGGTATCGATCGGCTTACTCAATATTTGGCATCGCATCCAGAGTTAAAATTGCCCGATCCGGAGGCAACGGCGCGTATTTTTATTGGATCGCTGGTATATTTCCAGTTAACGCAGCATATGATGCACGGCAAAGATATTATTCCAATGGAGCGCGATCGACTCATCGACGGTCTGCTGCACTTGATTTTAGGCCGGCAGTCCAATTCCTAAGTGCGATCGACAGAATCTAGGAATTTTATTTGAGAACGATCGCAGCCCTAAAGAGCAAGATCCCTTTATGGCTGCGATCGCAGGTTTTAGTCAGGTGTTTTTCCTAACCTGTCCCTCAATTCCTCCGCCGATAACTGCGGCAGTTGTTCTACAAACAATGTCAATTCTGCCACAGGCAATGCCAATAAATTAGTAACGGCTGTAGGCAGAAGATCGCCCAATTCAGGTGATCGAATTTGCAACGCACTTTCAGCTAACAATTTAATCGCTGCTTCACGCCCTGTTTCATCGACTGTCAGCATCGATATTGCCAGCAACAGCACTGTAAATTCCGCCGCAGCCAACTTGGATATTGGAGAGAGAAAAACAGTCATTTTAGGACTTAATTCTCCAAATCTAACTCGCAGAAAATTTTCTAATATTAAGCGCTGTTGTTCTTGTCTACCTCGTTCTAGTCCTTGTTCTAGCCCTCGTTCTAGTCCCTGTTCTAACCCTTCTTCTCTAGCTTGTCGCTGTGCTGCTTGTATTTGTTGTTGAAAAAGTGGTGCAATGGCCATAATTAACTCCCGCTCTTCTGGCTCTAATTCTTGTGGCGCATCGGTTACTAAATTTGACTGTAACCGATACAGCAATTCTAGCGCGATAATCCGCAACGGATCGTCAGCAGCTAAAGCGCTTAATTGGGCAATAGCCCTTTGCTGCACTCCCCCTTTGCCCAAAATCCTCAACCACAGGGTGTCTGGAGTTTCTGGCAACTGGTGAATCGCCACAATTGCAGTTCGCAAAGATTCACCCAAAAAATAAATTCCCTGCATCCAATTCTCTGTGTCTGGTATCGCATTAAAGCTATCTACCAATGCTTTCGATGCTGTGGGCATCAAAATCCACAGTTTGGGTAACTGAGCGTCATCATAGCGAGTATTTTCTCTCCTAAATTTTCGCTCCAACTCACCTCGCACATCCAATAACTTGCCCAGACAGCTACAAATTTCGCTGACGTTTGCCGGATTGCGAAACGGTTCAAAAATGGCAGTTGTGTTTGCCATTTTTCCCAACAAGCCCAGGGTTTCTGAGTATTCGGGAATTGCGGTGCTGGGAGTGAAATAAACATCGATTTCTCGGACTTCGGAAGTCACATCTCTGCCGACATTGACCGTTCCGATCGGCGACAGCAATTCCTCCAGATATTCTTTGGCAAAAAGATCGTGAATAAATCGCGTCATATAAATTATTTTAAACACTAAAGAGATTTTTTAGCCGTTTTCTTACCCATTCTACAGGATTTTCATCCTCTTCTGCTGCATCTACTAATTCCATTTCTCGCAATAATTGCTGTCTCTCGCTTAGCTCTTCTTTGTGTTTGACTATTTCTTGAATAATCTGTTCAGATAAATCAGGTCGTTCAGTTAAAACTTTCTGGAAACCTTCTTTATTGATTGCAAACAAAATTGTTTCTTCCAAAGCTCTCACCGAAGCAGTTCTTGGTATTCCCAACATCAAAGAAAGTTCCCCCAAAAACTGACCAGTGCTGAGGTTATTCAGGTGTTTGTCAATAGCTTCCACAAAAACTTCGACTGAACCTGAAAGAATCATGTAAAAAGCATCTCCAGGGTCGTTTTCGTGAAATAAAAATTCTTGCGATCGCAGCCGTTTGCGGTATCCAACTTCAATCAATTGCCGCAATTCGAGATCCGTCAGATTTTTAAAGTATTCCACCTCTCGCAGCAAACAGCTAAGGGACGATTGCTTTTTCATTTCTTCTACAAAAATCGGCATTTTTTGCTGGTTTGCAGAGGAAGTGTTCCTGATTTCAATTGGAGTTTCTTTTTGGTTAAACATTGACAACAGAACTTCGGGATTTTGCAAATAAATTTCTCTGTTATTGAAGGGGAAGTCAATTTTATGTTGGCGGAAATTGTATTCAATCGCAAAATTCAAAGAACTTTTAATTAATTCTCTTTCAGTCGGCCTGTCCGTCCACACTAAAAGTTCAAATTTAAAACTATCATCACCAAACTCCACAAACAATACTTTCGGATTAGGTTCGTACAAAACTCCCCCTTCCGCGTAAGCAATATTCAACAGAGTTTCAGTCACTAACAGCGGGTTACTATTCTCGGCTACTTCTACGGGAACTCGCAGACAGAGTAGCGAGTTTTCGTAACTCCAGTTAACAATTTTGTTGCTAATCATTTTGCTGTTGGGAACTATGACGCTGGAGTCATCATTAGTTTGGATGATGGTCGATCGAATCGAGATTTTTTTGACAATTCCCATTAATCCTTCTAATTCCACAAAGTCTCCGACTTTCACGGGTCTGTCTAAAAGCAGCGTTAAGCCGCTGACAAAATTAGTTGTTAAATCTTGGATTCCGAAGCCAATTCCGACTCCCAATCCCCCCGCAACTACTGCAAAAGAAGCGAGGTTGAAGCCAATGCTTTGGATGGCGACGATACCCCCCAAAGCGACTATTAAATACCCAATAATTACGGCGATCGCTTCCCGGTTTCCCTCGTCAATTCCCAGTCTAACGAGCAAGCTTTCTTTAAGAAAATTCGTAAAAGCTCGCGATATGACGAGGACAGCCATGAACAATAAAATCAGTTCCAAGAGTGACTGCAGGGATACAGGATTATCACCTATTTTAAATAGGGTTGCTGTAAACATTTGGATGATTTTGAGCAAGAATTCTTCGGGTATTGTATTCAATTTAAATCCAGGGAGTAATGATTTTTTTCAGATTTTAAGCTTATGGGAATAAGGAATAAAATTTTTACTGCCAAGTTTAACAATCAAGGCAGGAAGTCGTTTTTACCAAATTTTAATGTATTTTTAGGCTCATAAAAAACTTATTTTTTTACATAGGTATGTCGTTATTCAGACTAAGCCGTTATCCCTATTGCCAATTTCTCGGATATATTGTCTTCTCCTGCCTGGGGTTAGTGTGCCACTTTTTCCCAATAGCGGAATCATCTATTATTCATGCGAAGCCTCTACTAACTTTAGTCAACGTTAACACTCTGGGATTTTATCATACTTTCCGCTGATTTGTTGTTTAATTCCCGTTATAAACTTAAGCAGGGATGATTCAATGACTATTTAAGTGGACAAGTCAACTATCCCAGTATTACAATGAGTTTAACTGGTAGGAGAGATCTTGCTATCACTGTCCCAGTTGCGTCCATATTGTGTATATCTAAGAACATCTAAGCGAAAATTTAACGGATATAGCTAAAATTGAGAACGTTCCCAGAATAGTTGGCATTCTACCGACATTGCAGACAAATTAAAACTTAATTGCATTTGGCAATCAGTAAAATTACTGAAAACACTGCTTGGTGAGGAGTGGAAAATTTGGGATTTGGGGGTGAGTAGGCATAAATATGGCGCGAGGCATGATTCCTCGATCGCCCAACTCTAAGTTCTCCACCCCCAATCTGAGTAAATGCTGAGCATAATTGCTGATTGACAAACGCTTCCCTAGCTTATGTTGTCACCAATGTTCTACCAATAGGATTGATTAGGAATAGAATTGATGAAAAATAGAAATACTTGGCGATACATCCGAATAATTAAGGGAAAGAATGTCGCAAGAGATACAGATAGGGCCGATTGAAAACCTAATCGTCCCCCTACTGAACGTTTTCTTCAGTACCCAAATAGGAGAAAAGGAAAACCTTGCGATCGCACAATTGGAAAGAAGTTCTAGAATTATAGCTGAAATGCACGATTTAACATGACCAAATTCCCACCAGATAAAAACCAACCGCCACAGCAAGAGAGCACAACAGCACAGGCATTGCGACAGGCTCACTTCGACGCTTTTTTTGCAGGTGCCAACGCCGGAATGCTGATTTTTGACCGCCAACTCCGCTATGTCCAAATTAACGAAGTTCTGGCCCAGATGAATGGCGTTTGTGCGGCCGACCATATTGGTCGCTCAGTGCGTGAAGTGCTGCCAGAATTGGCTTCGACTCTGGAACCAATGCTGCAAGGCATTCTGGATACAGGCAAGCCTATTCTCGACTATGAATTAGTGGGTGAAACGCCGAAAGAGCCAGGAATCGTGCGCTACTGGCAAGGATCTTACTATCCTTTGCTGGATGAAAATGGCATGGTTTTTGGTCTTGGTGGGATTGTGATTGAAATTAGCGATCGCAAGCGGGCAGAACAAAAGCAGGCACGACTAACGGCAATTTTGGAAGCAACTTCCGACTTAGTAGGAGTTGCGGAGGCCAGTGGACATAACGTCTACCTCAACAAAGCCGGACAGAAAATGCTGGGGATATCCCCAGAGGAAGCACGAACTTCGTTTAGCATAGATTCTGTATTAGCTCCCTCGGCAAGGGCAAAATTCCAGGACGAAGTAATTCCAACGGCCTTGCGAGAGGGTAGCTGGGCTGGTGAAACCCTATTTGTGTCACGCGATGGGGAAGAAATTCCAGTCTCCCAGGTTTTGATCGTCCACAAAACCGAAGCGGGTGAAGTCGAGTTTATTTCCACTATTGCGCGGGATATTCGCGATCGCAAAAAAGCAGAGGAAGAACGGCAATTGCTGGTTACAACGATCGAGAATAGCCGTGACTTTATTGGCGTTTCCTCAATGGATGGTCGCCCTCTACTGGTGAATCAGGCTGGTCTGGATTTGGTGGGACTCAGTAATTTAGACGAAGCCAGAACCAAACACATTACCGACTTCTTCATGGCAGAAGATTTGGAGTTCGTACAGCAGCATACCCTGCCTGCAGTGATGAAAGACGGAAGTTGGAGGAGTGATTTCCGCTTCAGACATTTCCAGACAGGTCAACCCATCCTGGTAGATTACACCCTATTTTTGGTCAGACATCCAGAGACTAATGAACCGGTAGGGATTGCCACCATTACGCGGGATATTCGCGATCGCAAAACCGCAGAAGATGTCCTCAAACAAAGTGAAGAACGATTTCGTTCTTTGATGGAAGCTACCGCTCAAATTATTTGGATCTGCAATGCCGACGGCGAAATGGTGATCGAGCAACCTACTTGGAGTGCATTTACAGGACAGACATTTGATGAGTACAAGGGATGGGGCTGGCTAGAAACCTGCCACCCAGACGATAGCACTTATGTTGCTAGCGTCTGGTCGGCTGCCTTGGCCAATCGCTCGCTCTATGAAGCTGAATCCCGTATGCGCCGTCATGACGGGGAATATCGCTACATGAGTAGTCGTGCTGTACCACTTCTAAACGCGGATGGTTCAATTCGAGAATGGGTTGGGGCTAATACAGATATTACCGATCGCAAACAAGCCGAAGCTGCGCTGCGCGATCGCAACGTCTTGCTGAGCTCTATTTTGGAAAGTACGCCAGACATAATTGTGGTTAAAGACCGGGAAGGCCGCTATGTTGCCCTTAATTCCAATGGGGCAACCTCATTTTACGGTAAACCCATTGAGGAGATCCTGGGTAAAGATGATTCGGAACTCCTTCCCGCTGCTGCTGCCGTTCCAATAATGGCAAAAGACCGCCTGATCATGGAAGCAGGCACTACTGAAAGCTACGAAGAAGATATTTCTAATGGTAAGGGCATCACTTCTTTTTTAACCACAAAAGCCCCTTGGCGGGACGCTCAGGGCAATATTATCGGCCTTATCGCCATAGCACGAAACATTGGCGATCGCAAACAAATGGAAGCTGAGTTACGCGATCGCAATGCACTGCTAAACTCTATTTTGGAAAATACACCCGACTTCATTCTCGTTAAAGACCGGGAAGGGCGTTATGTTGCCCTTAACTCCAATTTGGCCAACTTCTTTGGCAAGCCAATTAAAGAAGTCATCGGCAAAAATGATTTGGAAATACTGCCGCCTGACATTGGCAGTGAAGTTATGGAAAAAGATCGCCACATCATGGCAGCCGGAATCATTGACACTTACGAGGAAGATATCTCTTCTCATTCTGAAACCACTAGGACTTTTTTCACTACCAAGGCTCCTTGGCGGGATAATCAGGGCAATATTTTGGGCATCATCGGCATAACACGAGATATTACCGATCGCAAACAAGCTGAAGAAGCGTTGCGACATAAAGAAACTCAGTATCGCAGTATTTTTGAGTCGGTGAACGATGGCATTATCATCACAGAACTAGAAACCGGAAAAATAGTCGCCATCAATCCGGCGCAAGCCAGAATCCACGGCTACACTTCTGAGGAGTTCGCTCAACTACCACCTGGAAGCTTCATACACCCAGATAGTCACCACCTATTTGTGGACTTATTAGAAACTGTGAAGGCAGGTAAGCAGTTCTTCTGTCATGCCATTGATGTCCGCAAGGATAAGAAGTGCATTGATGTGGAAGTTACAGCAACCCCCTATTGGCAGGATGACAAGCTGTATGCGTTATCTGTGGTGCGAGACATTAGCGATCGCAAACAAGCGGAAGATGCAATCAAACAAAGCGAAGAACGCTATCGTTCCTTAATCGCCGCCACATCCCAAATCGTCTGGGCAACTGATGCTGAAGGAAGAGGCACGGATCTACAGAGTTGGAGAGCTTACACCGGGCAAACTGAAGCTGAAGTGCTTGGTTTTGGCTGGTTAGATCCAATTTATCCGGACGATCGGGAACGAACGAGTCAGGCCTGGATGGAAGCAGTGCAAACGAAAAGCCTGTTTGACATTGAATATCGAATCCGGGGAACGGATGGAAACTATCGTTATTTTCAAGGTAGGGGAGTACCAATTGTGGATGAAAATGGCAACATCCGCGAGTGGGTTGGTACTTGCAATGATATCCACGATCGCAAACAAGCCGAAGATGCTATAAAACAAAGCGAAGAACGCTATCGATCCCTAATAGTTGCCACATCCCAAATTGCCTGGACAGCGGATGCTGAAGGAAGATGCCCGGATCTACCGAGTTGGAGAGCTTACACCGGACAAACCGAAGCTGAAGTGCTTGGTTTAGGCTGGTTGGATGCAATTCACCCCGACGATCGCGAACGAACGGCTCAGGTGTGGATGGAAGCAGCGCAAACGAACAGCCTGTATGACACAGAATATAGAATCCGTGCAGCAGATGGAAACTATCGTTATTTTCAAGCTAGAGGGGTGCCAATTCTAAATGAAGATGGCAGCGTCCGGGAGTGGGTTGGTACTTGTACCGATATCCACGATCGCAAACAAGCAGAATTCGTACTAGCAAAAGCCAAGGAAGCTGCAGAAGCAGCAAGTCGGGCCAAAAGTGAATTCCTTGCCAATATGAGCCACGAATTGCGGACTCCGCTTAATGGCATCATGGGATACGCGCAGATTCTTCAGCGTTCCAAAGTCTTGAATGAAGAAGAGCGATCGCGCATTGATGTCATTTATCAGTGCGGTTCCCATTTACTGACGTTAATCAATGATATTCTCGATTTGTCGAAGATTGAAGCACAGAAAGTGGAACTAATGCCTACTGATTTTCATTTCCCGGCGTTCCTGCAAGGTGTCGCAGAAATGTGTCGCATCCGAGCTGAACTTAAGGGAATTCACTTTCATTTTCCATCCAGCCCGGAACTCCCGATCGGTATTCGTGCGGATGAAAAACGCTTGCGACAAGTGTTAATTAATCTTTTAAGTAACGCTATTAAATTTACCGATGAGGGCAGTGTCACTTTTATAGTCAGTTTTGCAACAGAAGGAAAAATTCGGTTTGAAATACGCGATACAGGTACCGGCATTGCCCAAGATCAACTCCAAGCTATCTTTCAGCCATTCGAGCAGGTAGGCGATCGCAGACGGCAGACGGAGGGCACCGGATTGGGACTGGCAATTAGCCAAAGGATTGTAGAATTAATGGGTAGTACCATTGAAGTTCAAAGTGAGATGAATGTTGGCAGTATATTCTGGTTTGATGTCAATCTATCTCAAGCCGATGAATGGGTGAAAACTTCTCAAATTGACCATCGCGGGCAGATTATTGGCATCAAAGAGCGCCAACCTAAAATTGTGGTTATTGATGACAAATGGGCTAACCGTTCGGTAGTTAGCAATTTGCTCAGTCCCCTAGGCTTTGAGGTGTCTGAAGCGAACGATGGGCAGGAAGGCTGGGAAAAAATTCTGGAGGTACAGCCAGATTTAATCGTTACCGACTTATTAATGCCAGAACTAGATGGCTTCGAGCTAATTAAGCGGGTTCGAGAATCGGAAAACTTCAAAGACATCATCATTATTGTCTCTTCTGCCAGCGTATTTGAAGCCGATCAATACAGAAGTTTAGAAGCAGGAGGCAACACTTTTATTCCGAAACCTGTTCAAGCCACGGAACTCTTGCAAAAATTACAACAGTATCTTGATTTAGAATGGGTTTATGAAGCTAATGAAGATCCACGGGCGATCGGCTCAGACACCACTGAGCTAATTGCCCCGCCAGCTAAAGAAATGGAAATGCTATACGAGCTAGCTATGAAAGGAAATTTCCTAGAAATAGTTAAGCAGGCGGCATTACTTCAAGAAATAGATCCCAAATACATTCCCTTTGCTATAATATTGCATCAGATGGCAAAGGACTTTCAAGACGAAGAGATTTTAACGTTTATTGAGTCATACAAGTAAGGTTTATGAATTCCGAGATTCAAGCACATGGTACGATTCTTATAGTTGATGACAATTCAGCTAACTTAGGTGTATTATCTGATGCCTTAAGCCAAGAAGGATTTGAAGTTCGGGTTGCGAAATCTGGCAAAATGGCACTAGAGCGAGTCAAATATGCTCTACCGGATCTAATCTTGCTAGATGTGATGATGCCAGAGATTGATGGATTTGAAACCTGTCGTCGATTACAGGCTAATCCCGAAACTAAACAGATTCCCGTTATATTTATGACTGCTCTCTCGGATACGGCTAATAAAGTTGAGGGGTTTAAGCTGGGGGCTGTAGATTATATTACCAAGCCCTTCCAACAGGAGGAAGTATTAGCTCGCGTCAAGCTGCATTTAAAGCTTCATGTTCTCGCTGATAAATTAGAGGAAAAAAATATATTATTAGAGCAAAAAATTGTAGAAGTCAGCCAAGCCTATGATGATTTGCAACAAATGCAACTTAAGTTAATCCAAAGCGAGAAAATGTCCGGCTTAGGGCAAATGGCGGCTGGGATTGCTCATGAAATTAATAACCCTATAAATTTTATATCGGGAAATCTGGGTTATGCCCAAGAGTACGCTCATAACTTACTAAAGATTATACACCTCTATCAAGAAGATTATGTAAAGCCCACCCCTCGGATTCAAGCAGCAATGGATGAAATAGAACTGGAATTTCTGGAAGAAGATTTTATCAAAGTTCTTAACTCAATCAACTTAGGAACGCAGCGCATCCAAGAGATTGTCAAGTCTATGCGAATTTTTTCTCGCCTGGATGAGGCAGACGTGAAAGCAGTAAATATCCATGAAGGAATTGATAGTACACTCACCATCCTGCATCATCGTTTAAAAGCAAAACCCGAGCATCCTGAGATTGAAGTAGTAAAAGAGTACGGTCAGCTTCCACAAGTAGAATGCCATGCCGGACAACTCAATCAAGTGTTCATGAATATTATTTCTAATGCCATAGATGCTTTGGATGAATCTAATCAGCAGCGTTCCTTTGCAGAAATCAAACAACACCCGAACCGCATTCGGATTTCTACAAAACTAATTGACGAGAATTGGGTTACTATTCATATTAGTGACAACGGTAGGGGAGTTTGCGAAACTTTACAACCGAAACTATTTGACCCTTTTTTTACCACCAAACCGATCGGTAAAGGAACTGGTTTGGGGTTATCTATCAGTTACCAAATTATCGTTGAAAAGCATGGCGGCAGATTATACTGTCAACCTGTATTAGGAACGGGAATAGAATTCGTCATTGAAATTCCTATTCGCCAGCAAGCTTGTAAAGCTGCGTAGTTTCCTGGTGTAATATCTGTTACGAACTTTGGTTAATTTCTCGCTGACAGCGGGGACGACAAGGTGTTCCTGTGCAAATAAAGCCTGCAGGCATATTTCTAAAGACGCTGCTGCGAGCTCCGATTAAAGCGTTAGCACCGATTTCTACACCAGGGCCAATGAAGCAGTCGGCGGCAATCCAAACGCCGTTATTAATGATCACAGGTGCTGTGATTAAGCCAAAGGCTGGGTCTTGAGGGTCATGAGTGCCGGTGCAGAGGTAGCTTTTTTGAGAAATGACGCAGTGTTTGCCGATCGCAATTTGAGCGAGACTGTACAATACAACCTCATCTCCGATCCAACTGTAGTCTCCGATTGCAATTTTCCAAGGATAGGTAAAACGAGCCGTGGGGCGAATGATCACACCCCGACCTATTTTCGCTCCAAATAACCGCAGCAACCCCCTTCTGATGCGATTAAAAGGGTGTGGGGTGAGAGGAAATGCGATCGCCTGCACGAACCACCAAACCAAAATTAGCCAACCCGGCTTTCCTCGATCGAACTTTGATTGATCGTACTTCCGCAAATCAACTAAAGATTCGCCTGTCAAATTATTTGCGTGATGGTCGCTAATTGGACGATCGTTTATTTGAGAATGGGGGGAATTTGCGATCATATTTTCCGGATCTTGGTTCTGATTTGGTATATAATCGGTCATTGATAGTTAATTTAATGTTTAATTTAAAATCGAGTTTAAGCTTAAGGACTGCTGCATGACATTTCTAGTTAGGGACAATTTTGACTCTCAAAACGCCAAGGATATCGCACAAGGCGAAAATATCAATCCCAGAATTGGCAAAGTGCGACTTTTACAAACAGCATTGGTACTGCTTAGCAGCTTTTTTGTAGCAGAGTTAATCGCCGCACTTAATTCTCATAGTTTGTCCCTATTAGCAGATGCGGGTCACGTTTTTTCAGATGTAGCAGCTTTAGCAATAACTTTGACAGCGACTTGGTACTCATCAGTCAAACGCAAAAGTAAATCCTTAGATTGTACGATCGCACAATCGTCAATCCCTGAACGAGGAGAAATCATTGCTGCTTTAATTAATAGTATCAGTTTAGTGGCGATCGCCCTTTGGATTGCCGCAGAGTCGATCGCCCGCTTGCAGTCCCCAACCCCCGAAGTAGAAGGACTCCCGATGTTAATTACCGCCATAGTCGGTTTAAGCATCAACTCGATTAATGCTTGTTGCTTGCATTCCTGCTGTCACGGCGACTTGAATCTCAAAAGCGCCTTTCTGCACGCAGTCGCGGACATTTTTTCGTCGGTTGGAGTAATTTTAGCTGCGATCGCCGTGGCGTGGCTGCACTGGAATTGGGCTGACGGCTTAATTAGCTTGCTAGTCTCTGCATCAATTATTTTATTAACTCTACCATTGCTAATCGAAAGCATCCAATTGCTGCTAGGAAAAGTATCAGCAATATCCGCAACTCAACCGCCTTGTGATTGCGAAAAAGTGAGCGCAGAAAAATTACTTTTTCCATCCCTCGAAGAACTCATCAAATAACATCTCTTCATCTGCCCTCAACCATAGAAATAGATAACTAATGTCCTACAGTGATTTTACTTTAAATCGAGTTACGAAAGAGTTTAATTTAACTATTTCCGAACGCTCAGATATTTTCACAGAAATTCCAGAATTAACACCAAGCAATTTTCTCCAAGAAACCCTGCGCGATAATCTAGCTTTAGCCCTTGGTAGCAATACAGAAAAAGCGCGATCAGAATTAATTATTGCTCCAATTCTCGTCGAACTCAGAAAACAATTAAATTATCAAATTAGCTGGTTTTCTGGCATTGACTTTAGTGTGGATACCAGTAAAGGATTAAACGGCAGTTGTGATTTTATCATCAGTCAATCACCTGAACTTTTATTTGTTAGTGCGCCAGTTATTACCGTCGTAGAAGCTAAAAAAGAAAATATTTTGGCTGGCTTGGGACAATGCGTAGCGGAAATGTTGGCAGCGCAAATTTTTAATGAAAAGGAAGGCAACGAAATTCCTGTGATTTACGGTACCGTTACCACCGGCACTAACTGGAAATTTATGAAATTAACAAAACAGACGCTCGAAATTGATTTAGTCGAATATTTTATCAATGATTTAGGTAAGATTTTAGGTATCTTAGCAAGTGGCCTTCACTCAAGTATTAATTAGGTCAAGAAACCCGGCGGTTGAACTCGCGTCTTGTCAAACGAAGTCCCTCTGTAACAGACTAAGAGAGACTCGGCGGTTGAAACCCAGTCTGCACAAACTTTCGTGCGGATGGTGCGCGGACTAACAGACACTCTCACGGCAATTTCACTTCTGTCTCCTGACTGATAACTACTGGCGGCGACAGAGGCGGTTGAGATTCCGCCATATTCAACTGACCGCCACAACAGCGCAACTCGTAAAGTTTTGCATTAATTTGATACTCATATTGGCTCAATAACCTTGCATAAATATAGCCAGCTTTTCCATCCAAAAAGCCGAGCTGAATGAAGTAAAATAAAATAAATCTGAGCATTGGTTTAAAAGGCAGCCACACCCAAGCTTTTTTGAAAAATCGCTTCCGCTGTACGGCATCTCCAAAGAGGTGAGCGCCAATAGTGCCGCTGTCGTCGCGCCCTTCAATAATATTGTAATAAACGCGAGCTTCCCAATTAGAATAGCGATTGTGCCGTTCTATCCAGTGAAATAAATCGCGGTAATCCTCGTGGATCATGTCATTTTTTAAGTAGCCGACTTGACCAGCTAAAATGACGTGTTCGTGAACTTCGTTGTCGCCAGTATTGGGGACGGATTCAGTGCCGAGATTTTCGTAACGGCCTTTTTGATGCTTGAACAAACGCAAATTCCAGTCGGGATATCGGCCTCCGTAACGCAGCCATTGGCCTAAAAAGAAGACTTTGCGGTTGAGGTAGTAGCCGTCAAAATTGGGGTCTTCGATCGCCTGCGCGATTTCGTCCCAAAGTTCCGGCGGAATGCGCTCGTCGCAATCGACAATTAATACCCATTCGTTGCGAAAGGGCAGATTGTCCAAAGACCAATTTTTCTTTTTCGGCCAGCGGTTGTCGAAGTAGAATTGCACTACTTTTGCGCCGGTGCTGATGGCAATTTCTACCGTGCGATCGCTGCTTTGGGAATCAACCATGAAAACTTCATCCGCCCTGGCAATGCTGGCCAGACACGCTGGTAGATTAAGTTCTTCGTCTTTTGCCGGAATGAGAACTGAAACCGGAATCTTGGATGAACTAGATGTCATAATCGAGTGCTTGAACCTGAATGCGGTCGAGTTTTGGTGGATGAAGTGCCATCGGCACAGCCGCGCCGACGACTTGAGCAGCGAGGGATATTGCCTATAGCCTAATGCCTACTGGTCGATTTCGGTGCAAAAATCAGGCCGCGGATGGCTGCGCTCAAATAACCGATTTGACCCCAGGCAAAAACGAAGTTTTCAAAGCGCAGCCCTGGATCTCTAATATATTTAAAAGACTTCCAGACACCCCTCAAGATTCTTTCACCCCCCCGCCCAAGCTGAGCAATACCGGCTCGATCGGACAATTGTTCGCGATAACACTCGCTGATGCCTTGCCACCACCCGCGCTCTAGAAACCAAGCTTTGTTGAGCCTTTCTCCAGCGACATTGTGCAGCACCAGGGCATCCGGTAGATAAACTACTTGCCAACCTAACTCTAAAGCTAATTCTGTGGCCCGCAACTCTTCATTTGACAGCAACTTTTTGCCGACTCTACCGAGTTTGACATCGAAGCCGCCAATTTGTTCGAGAAAAGCGCGCCGGATTGAGTAGTTTACCCCCCTGGGAGTCAAACCGGCAGCAGTCACGTACAGGTAAGTATCGCCTAAATCGTATGATCCCAAGTTCTGGGCTAATCCGGGTGACAGCCATTCGGGCGGGCGGACTCCAGGAGGCCAGAGCAAATTGACTTTGCCACCAGCTACGGCGAGTTTTTGATTGCTTTGATAAGCGCTGTGCAGCACCCGGAGCCAATTCGGCTCAGCAATAGCGTCGTCGTCGAGATAAGCTAATATTTCGCTGCGAGCTTGCTTAGCGCCAGTGTTCCGGGCTACTGATAGACCAATTTCGGGTTCCCAGACGTACTTGAGGCGGCCATCCCCCTGTCTTGCTTCTACCACCTCGCGGGTGCGCGAAGTCGAACTTTCGGGGCTTGCATAATCGCTAGAAGCGTTATCCACTACTAATACTTCAAAGTTGTCGGGAAAATCCTGTACCAGCAAGCTGTCGATCGCCCCCCCTAAATAGGCGGCGCGATTGTGGGTGCAAATAATCGCTGATATCTGAGGGTCTGGCATAAATAACAGCTTGGGAAATACTGGGGCTCGCGATCAACTTACTGTGAAATTGTCTCAACAATGCTATTATCGCTTAAAAAGCATTTGGTAGTTGGCAGTTTAAATCATAATTGGTAATTGGTAATTGGTAATTGGTAATTGTGTTTAATCCTTTGTATGTGACTAATGACTGCTGACTAATCACTAATGAGTAACTCTGAACCCACCACATCGAGACAATTAATCTTAGTAACTGGGCCGACCCGAAGCGGCAAAAGTGAATGGGCCGAAACTCTGGCGACGGGTTCTGGAAAACAAGTAATCTATGTGGCTACCGGTCGCGTTGATGAAGCCGATTTGGAGTGGCTTCGTCGCCTCGATCAGCACCGAAATCGCCGTCCAGTTGATTGGGCAACTCTAGAAGTGCCGCTCGAATTATCGGCAGTTGTGCGGGCCAGCAAGTCCTCAGATTGCTTGTTGATTGATTCCCTCGGCACTTGGACAGCGAATCTTTTGGAACAAGAAGCGGGAGTTTGGGCGACTACGCAGCAAGATTTGCTCGCTAGTTTGAAGTCGGCGGCGGCTGATGTGATTTTGGTAGGGGAAGAAACCGGATGGGGCGTTGTGCCTGCTTATCCGGCGGGGCGGCTGTTTCGCGATCGCCTCGGCACTCTCGTGCGCCACATCGGGGCGATCGCCGATACTGTTTATCTCGCCACCGGAGGTTACGCCTTGGATCTAAGGGCTCTGGGTACCCCGCTGCCACCCGTAGCGAAAAATTAACAGCCGGAGTCGCGATCGACAAGAGAGAAAACATCTCGGTTTCCAGATGGACAATTTTAACTGAAACTCAGGTATAATTTTAACTAAGATTGACAACTCAAGAGTCACATAAATTAGTCAAAAAACATACTCCCTAGGGCGAAGCGCAGAATAATTGGACATGAGGAATAGCCAAATTGGGACAATATGTAAAAGATCAAGTGTCTCTTAAGAAAGAGTGAGAATTTCCCATTAAAATCTAAAATAATCAATTAGTTGAAGGGTAGACTAAAAGTTATGGCATCAGATAGTGAAGTAAGAAAATATATTGCTTACTGGTTTCAGTTAGGCAAAAAAGTATTAATTCGCAACGGTTCCGAAGCGCTGCTGCCCAAATCGGTAAATGCGGGCGATCGCTACAGCCAGGAATTTGAAGACTGCTGGCAAAAAATCATCTCCGGCGACAGCGGAGACTGTTACCTCGAAGGCACAAACGAAACAATTGCCCAACTGCTGACGCCAGCTTGGGAAATCAGTCCCTGCGCGCGCTGCGCTATGCCCGTAGTGTTCCAACAAACGGGGATGCCCCCGGAGTTCTGTCCCTGTAACGACTTACCGAACTGGCCCGATACCGAAATGCCCCAACCCCGATCGCCGGTCAGTACCCAATCGCAACTCTCAGGGATTCGCGATCGACTCCAAAGATCCAGCGGCGAGTAAGTATATAAGAAGGAAGAAGGGTCTTCTTCCTTAAATTGTTACAATATATTTACAATGCTTCACACTAGGTCTGATTTATGAATGTCAAGACAGTATCGCCAGCCTCCCCGCAAACTTATGTAAATTCAGGGACTCAGGCTGTACTCGGCAATCTCCAAGATGCAAATACAATTCCCCTGCAAGCAGTACCAGTATCACTAGAGACGGAGGTCGTAACGGACGATCGGCTCAAATCAGCCAGAGACATAGCTTTCGAGTTAGCCGGAGATGCTGTTCAGTACGATCCAGTGGCGATCGCAGCCCTGTACCGAAATCGACCTCTACAAGTTTGGGGAAGGTTGTCGAGTGTTGTTTGGACATTTTTTAGCTTTGCCTTCAGTGTGTGGTTCGACGGCAAAACAGGTCGTACCGCCACCAACCAAAAGCGACGCGCCGTCCGACTGCGAGAAATTCTGGCCCAACTCGGCCCAGCTTTCATCAAAATCGGACAAGCACTCTCAACACGGCCTGACTTAGTACCGCCAGTATATTTAGAAGAACTAACAACGCTGCAAGACCAATTGCCAGCATTTCCGAACGAAGTAGCATATCAATTCATCCAAGAAGAATTGGGCGCCCACCCCAAAGACATCTACGCAGAAATCACCCCCGATCCGATCGCGGCAGCTTCCCTCGGACAAGTCTACAAAGGCAAACTCAAAACAGGGGAAACAGTCGCAATCAAAGTGCAGCGACCGGGTTTAGCCGAGAACATCGGCTTAGATATCTACATCCTGCGGCGCGTTGCAGTTTGGGCACAAAACAACTTCAAAATAATTCGCAGCGACCTCGCAAGCATTATGGACGAGTTGGGCGAGCGCATTTACGAAGAAATGGACTACACCCACGAAGGTCAAAATGCCGAACGGTTTGCCCAACTATACGGTCACATCAAAGACATTTATGTTCCCAGCATCTACTGGGAATATACCCGCCGCCGCGTCTTAACAATGGAGTGGATCACCGGCGTGAAACTGACTAATTTAGAAGCAGTTAAAGCTCAAGGAATCGACGCTCCTTACTTAATTGAAGTGGGGGTGCAGTGTTCTCTCAGACAACTGCTAGAACACGGTTTCTTTCACGCTGACCCGCATCCCGGCAATCTTTTGGCAACTCCTGACGGTCAGTTGGCTTATCTCGATTTCGGGATGATGAGCGAAGTTAAACCTTATCAGCGGTACGGCTTGTTGGAAGCTGTGGTGCATTTGGTGAACCGCGACTTTGAAGGTTTAGCAAAAGATTACGTGAAGTTGGAGTTTTTAACGCCAGACACCGATTTAACGCCAATTATTCCAGCTTTGGCCAGCGTATTTAACAATGCTTTGGGTGCTAGCGTTGCGGAACTAAATTTCAAAAGCATTACTGACGAGCTTTCGGCGGTAATGTACGAATATCCTTTCCGAGTTCCAGCTTACTATGCTTTGATTATTCGATCGCTCGTTACGTTAGAAGGAATTGCCATTAATGTCGATCCAGAATTCAAAGTGTTGAGCAAAGCCTATCCTTACGTTGCCAAACGGCTGTTGAGCGACCCCGCACCGGAATTGAGAGCATCCCTGCAAGATTTGCTGTTCAAACAAGGCGAATTCCGCTGGAACCGCTTAGAAAACTTGCTCAACAATGCCCGCGAGAGCGATGATTACGATGTCAGCCAAATCTTGAACCAAGCTTTAGAATATTTATTTTCCGAAAGAGGAGATTTTATTCGCGATCGTATTGTCCTCGAATTAGTCAAAAGTCTCGACACACTTTCCACGAACGCTTTTGCTAACGCCAAAGCAGTCGTCGGCGAATGGTTTGGAGTCAAGGCAAATCAACCTGTGGTTTCACCAACTGAACAAAAAAACTTAGAGCACATTAAGCGGATTTGGGATATTTTGCAATCAACTCCGGGTTTTGACGGGATGAAAGTATTGCAACTTCTTCCGCAGTTGTTGGTGAAACCGGAAGTGCAGAACATGGGTCAGAAAGTAGTCGGCGGTTTAGCTCAAAGAGCAGTTGCTAGGGTAATTCGTGAGTTTTTGCTTTCGCAGGAACCGGATGCGATTCCCGTGAATGGAAGCTATGCTAAAACTTCGCCTCAGTTGTCTTTGCCTGCTGCGAAGTAGTTTGATGGGGCGTTTTTTTGAGCGCAGATATTAGCAGATAAACACAGATGAACGCAGATGAAATTTCCTCTGCGTTCTTTTAATTAAGCTTGAATCCTTTGGCGGCTAATTGCTGCCGGAGACTTTGAATTATTACGCGATCGAGAGTATTTTCACCACCATTGGTACTAGATTGTCGCTGTTGTTCAATATATGCTGTACGCTTTTGAGATAAGTCGCGGATCGTCTTTTTAATCGCTTCTCTTTCGGTTTTCTTTCCAGCAACATATGCTCTCTTTTCTGTTAGCGTCATCCCTCGCATGATTTCTGGTAAATTATCATCTGATATTGCCTCTAGTTTAACTGTTCCGTTTTCGAGAGCATCGAGCAAGTCCCAAGAAGCATTATCATAGTATTCAGAGGCTTTAGACGCACTACGCAAAACCGTATTACTGCCAGCATTACTATCTTCAACTGCTTGACGTTGTTGTCCTATTCTTCCTTCTCTACCGTAGGGAATGTAGGTTTGATTGAGTTTAGTATTCCAAGTAGAAATTTCGTCGTCGTAAGGGGACTTAATTACCACAATTTGTTGGTTTTGATTAATGTTGAAGCTACTGCCTTTTGCTAACTCTGCTCCTGATGCCCAAAGTTGTCGCTCCTGACTTTCGGCTGAACCACAGTAGATTGTATTAACGAGTGTATCTCCTTTGACAGCGAGATTGACCGATTGATTCCAAACTATTGGGCCTTGATCGAATGGTTCATTACCCGCAATAAAAATCACGCGAAAATCTTCCTGATTTTTACTCCAGTTTAATTCTTGCATTGCCGAACGAATTACCCAACCAGCATATTCTTGACCGCCGTTGGTTTTAATACTAAATAACTTTTCGGAAACTAAATCTAATTCAGGAGTAAATCCAGTTAATAATCTGACAAAACCTTCCGACGAAGGTAAGCTGTCATTACCATAATGGTACAGAGCAACCTCTAACTCTGGCACTTCGCCATCTTTGGTTACTTTAGTTAAAAAATTAACAACTTGCCAAAGTTGAGTACGAGTCTGGTCAATCAATCCATCCATGCTATTACTAGAATCTAAAAGGATGGCTATCTGAATTTTTGCTTTGGCGAAAGCTGCAGTGGGAGAACACAAAATACTTAGGGTTAAAGCTGTAGTGAATAAAATTCGAGTTAGTTTCTGCATGGAATTTCCCCTACAAAATGATTTTTTACCAATTATAGTCATTGGTAATTTAGATTTAGTTCCTGATGTCAAGTAACTTGTAACAATATTTTACATTTGGGTTCGATTCATTACAGGACTTACCAACTGCGATCGAAGAAACCGGGTTTTTACCGAATTTGTGGACTGCAACAAAGTATTTTCCTAAAAACCCGGTTTCTGGTCATTCATGGGTAACTCAGACCAAAGAAACCGGGTTTTTTACCAAATCTGCGGACTGCATCGAGGTAATTTACGAAAGTTTACAAAATCATGTCACTTTTTCTCACCGATAGGGCGATCCGGGTGGTTTATTTGTTGAGTTAAGGTAGAGTAGAAGGCCTTCAGATTGTTCAAAGTTAAACCGCAGATGTTCCGGATTAGTCGATCGGGAAGAGTATTCTACTGTAGCTGCGGTACAATTATAAGTTATGCGGTTAGTTTATCGGTGGGGGTGCAGTCGAAAGCTCACTTGTAAATTCCGCAGTATGAAGTTGCCACAAGATTGTTTGTGGATACTAAAAATCATCTATGAATTGCGATTATCAGCCGAGTTTTATAGCTATGGTTGATCGTATAGTGCAAAGTGTGGTGTGGTCTTGTATGAATAGAAATTCACATCGAAAAATTAATCAAGATGAGCGATTGAGTATCAATTCGGGTCTGTCCTCTTCTTTGAGAAAAAAATACTCGATTAGTATCATTATCTTAATCATATTAAGCGTACTCAGTATTTCTCTTAAATCGGATAAAATCAACAGCAACATTTGGAGTTTGTCAGTTGAATCAAAGGTTACATCGGCAACTTTAGTTCTTGTCTTTCTTTTTTGGCTCCCTATTTTACTTCCTTGGATTCTTTCTCAAATTCCGCAAGTGCAAGGTTCTTTAAATTGGTTACGCGAACAAGGCATTGAGGAAATAGAGACTAATCTACTGAGAATTAAACTAAAATACGGTGTTCAAGAAGCATCAGAAAAATACGAAGAAAAAATATCAGATATTGGGGCTATAAATCTAACATCTCAGGAAACGCAGCAGCAGCTTGAGGGACGCTATCGAGATGCCATAGCTTTAGTTGATCCTGCGAGCGATATAGATTCAACGGAAGCATTGAAGCGGATAGATCAATTGGCTGGCTATTACGATACGGTTAGAGATGAAATGCCCTATGGACATAACCGCACAAAATTAATGCACGAAATTTCCTCAACAATGTGGACTTTAATTCCTAAAGTTATAAATTTTCCTGTTCATGAAAGACTAAATAGCCAGAAGGGGGGAGAGCGTTTGTCTGCTTACAAGCACGTTGAGTGGAACACATCAACTGAGTATATAAATTTGTTAGTTTCTAGAGCAGTTGGTATTATGGAGATGCCCTACACTCAATACGCTGCTTTATTGGCACTAAGAAGAGTGGTAACAAACAATCAATTTGCTCCCAGTAAATCAGCAGAAATCATAAATATTTTGAACTGGTCAGCAAATCTTGATTATATGCAGCCAGAGCGCCGAAAATTAATGATTGAAATTGCTTCCCTACTAAAAACAAAGGCATAAAGCCTGCTAGTTCCGCCGCATAACAACTCGCTTGCACCCGACCGAATCAACGTCATCGGGTTAGGCACGAAAGGTTATTGGCAGCCTCTGAACAGCAACGTTAGAACGAGCGACGCACAATACCATGGATCGCGACAATAGCTAACCCGGATTTGGTATGACAAACCGCAAAAACTGCAAAAAACCCGGTTTCTTCAAGAAACCGGGTTTTTATCGATTCGATCGCCCTCAACCACATCTACAATTACTACAAGGTAGAGGTGCCACTTAAATCGCTACTTGTTGGTAGCTGAATGGGACTCGGATTCGCATTGAGTAAAAGGTCAGCTTCCTTACCAGAAGTATTAGCAGTAAGAGCGATCGCACCACTAACACTCGCCGCTTGCAAAGGAATAATTGGCTGAGTTTGAGCGCTGGTTAGAGATGTTAACAAGCTGTTAGAGTCGTAGATGAGAATGTCATCATCGATGCCGGTAAAGCTGTTCGTCGTTGGAATTGCACCGCCGTTTAGCAAGATGTCATTGGGGATAGTATTGGCAGAATTTACTGTCAAACTACCTGGATAAGTCGCTGCTGTTGACGGTTGTAAGCTGAGTGCGGGCGCGGGAGTCGTGTTATTGAGCTGACTAACAGCAAAAATGGCAAAAAACCCGGTTTTTTTGGTTTGGATGCGTCCACGACGATAGGATTTAAGGGCGATCGACCTTACAGGCTTAAGGATGTCGCCACTTTAGCGCTGATGACGCAGTTTTATGGCAATTTGCGATCGCAGCCAATTAAAGCTGAAGCGCTCAGAAAAGCTCAACTGGCAATGATCCACAAACAAATTTTAGTTAAAAACGGTCAATTGCGGGGAACTAAAGGCGCGATCGACATTAATCAAGCTACACAAGTACCAAATGCAGATTTCTCTCATCCGAAGTTTTGGGCCGGATTCACAATAATTGGCAGTCCTTGGTAAATTAATTGGAGATTTGATATTCACCAGTGGTAAGGTGTAAGGCTAGACGCACCCTACATTGACTGGCGGAATTTTGCAAAAAGTAAATGTATCCCTAACTACTATCTTTTTATGTCATAAATTTGCTATGAATAGCAAAACTAAACACTAGCGGGGCAAAACCTGTGAGCAAGTTTGATAAAATATTCAATTCAGAAGACCAATCCGAAGCAAGCTTGACTTTAGAAGAATCCGTAGCAGCGGTAGCACTTGTCGCAGCTGAGGCAAATTCCCCTGACACGGATGCTGATATCTTAGAAAGCATACTTTGGGAATCAGAAATATTTGCTGAATACTCGGAAGATGATATGTCAGCAATGTTTCAAAGACTCGCCGGTATTGTCGCCCAAGACGGTTTAGGAGCATTATTTAATACTGCTTGGGAATCTATGCCAGATGAGTTAGTTTTGGATACTTTTGCAATAACCGCAGCAATGTTTGTCGCAGATGGCGAAATATCTCAGAAGCACCAGGCTTTTCTTCAGGAATTCCAGCAAGCATTAGGTGTGGAAGACGAGGAAGCGGCAGAAATTATTGAGGATGTAACTGCTGCTTACTCGGAAGTAGAGGGCGAAGAGTCTGATTTCCATGCGGCATGGTACGTATCTCCTGAAGGCAATTTTAGCGTTCCCATTCCAGTTGACGATCAACGAGGCGGTAAAATTGATGAGCAAGAAAGCTGTGTCGCATTTTCTGACGACTTTGGCGTTTTGCTGAAAATTGATTATTTCCCTGTTGCTGGTGAAGTGGAAGAAACAATCGAGTCGGTTGGCGAGGAAGCTTATCTCAAGTCTTTTCTCGACAATTTTGTTTCTCAGGCAATTCTTGCTAATGTTGCCAATTCTAAGTTACTCCACGCAGAATATTTAGAAGATGAAGAAGCTTATTTCGTGGTTTTAGATTTGCCTGCGGGTGCAACTATCAGCGTGCAAGAAAACGATCGCCCTCTGACTCGGTTGGATGCTTACCGGGGACTTATGGCTTTTATTGCTGACGATTTTTGCTACACCGTAAGCTGTCAGCGAATTTATCAGGAGGGGGATGAATTGGGTTCCCTGGAGTCTGAAGTTGAGGGAATTATGAACAAGATTTTTGAGTTTATTGAGACAATCGAATTCGGGCCGATCGAATAAGCAGGAATTATTTAGGGTTTGCTGAAAAAGTTATAAAAAGCAGGGGGTGGGAAATGAACAAGAGGCCCGTCTTCCTCACATAATAAGCCCTGCTTTACTTCGATTATGTAATTCATAGCTAAAGTTAATCGTTCTCGATAAAATCATAATATTTGGGAAAATTTGACACAAAAAAAGACAGTAAAACTGCCTCAGCAGCTTCACCAGGTTAATCACTAAAAATGTAAGAGTAATGGAAGTTTCAGAAGTATTAGATAGTTTAGCCATGACTCGATTCAGACTGAACCTTCTTTTGCCCTGTCCAAATTTTCCCTCAATTTCGTTGCGAATGCGCTCGTCTTCTTGTGCTTGTTTTTTAGCTTGAAGGCTGACTTGGGCAGGAGGTCTTCCTAACGGAGAACCGCTGAGTCTAATTCCCCTTTCTTTACACGCCCGCTCGATTGACTCGGGTGCGATAAATTTTATCGGCGTGAACCGATTCCGGGTAAACTCCCGTATATTCTTTGTAAGCTTCCACTTGGGAAATAAAATCTCCACTTTCATTAGACCTCTTGCGAAAGTGCGCTCGTTCTAGGTAAAATAAAAGAAAAAATTAGATTAATAATATGAATTACGAA